>JANLWD010000193.1:0-7583 GCA_031364345.1 Sphingomonas sp. | reverse complement strand
CGGCCAGGGCACGCAGCCGGGCGGGGGGACGCCGTCAGTAATGATGTCCGCCAAGATGACCGTGCGCGAAGTTGCCAAGGACTTCGGCGTTGCGGACACCATCGTCAACGGTGTGCCGGGTGTGGCAATGGCGGAAGCGGCCTGAGGCTGCGACCCTGCCAGCTGCGCATTTACACCCTTGCTGCGACGCTGTAGCGCCTGCCCGAACTTGAAGTGAGACAGTCGATGCGGTTGGTGCGTGGTGCGTGGAAGATCCTTGTCGGGGTAAAGGACGGGCTGGTCCTTTTGTTCATGCTATTGTTTTTCGGCGCGCTTTACGCCGGGCTGAGCGCGCGGCCGAATGCAAAGGCAGTGGGCACAGGGGCGCTGGTTCTCGATTTGAACGGCAGCATCGTCGAGCAACCCGAAGTCACCGGGCCGGGCGAATTGTTGAGCGGCAGCGCGCCGACCAAGCAATACCGGTTGAGCGATGTCATCCGCGCACTCGACATGGCAGTCAACGACGACCGGGTGAAAGCCGTCGTGCTCGACCTCGACGGTTTCATGGGCGCGGGGCAAGTGGCCCGCGCCGACATCGGCGAAGCGCTCGATCGGGTGCGCGCAAAGAAGAAAGTTTATGCGTTTGCAACTGGCTACAGCGACGATAGCTATCAGCTTGCGGCACATGCTTCCGAAATCTGGATCGACCCGATGGGACTGGCATTGTTTCAGGGTCCGGGCGGATCGCGGCTTTATTACAAGGGCCTGATCGACAAGCTGGGTGTCAATGCGCACGTCTATCGCGTCGGCACATACAAGTCATTTGTCGAACCGTTTACGCGGGCCGATGCCTCGCCCGAAGCCAAAACTGCAAGCGAAGCGCTTGCTGCCTCATTATGGCAGGGATGGCAGGCCGATGTGGCAAGGGCCCGTCCGCAAGCCAAGCTGGCAGCCTATATCGCCGATCCGGTGGCAGCGACGGCGTCAGGTGATCTGGCGAAAAGTGCGCTTGCGGCCGGCATTGTCGACAAGCTTGGCGACCGCAGTGCATTCAACCGGATGGTCGCGGGCACCGCGGGCGTCGGCAAGGACAAGATGGACTTTGCCAAGATCAGCCTGTCTTCGTGGATTGCCGCGCATCCGCCCGCGCGCAGCGGCGAGATTGGCATCGTGACCGTTGCTGGCAATATCGTCGACGGACAGGCCGAACCGGGCACAGCCGGCGGCGATACGATCGTCAAGATCATCAACCGCGCAGTTGCCAGTGAGAAATATAAAGCGCTCGTGCTGCGCGTCGATTCGCCGGGCGGGTCCGCGCTTGCGTCAGAAAAAATCCGTGTTGCGCTGCTCGAGGCGAAAGCGAGGAAATTGCCCGTCGTCGTGTCGATGGGCAATGTCGCGGCATCGGGTGGTTACTGGGTGGCCATGGCGGGCGACCGGGTGTTTGCCGAGCCGACGACGATCACGGGTTCGATCGGCGTTTTCGGCATCATCCCGACATTCGAAACTGCGCTTGCCAAAATCGGTGTGACGTCGGACGGGATCACGACGACTCCGCTCAGCGGACAGCCCGACATCGTCGGCGGAACCAATGCCGCATTCGATACGATCATCCAGAAAAGCATCGAGTCGACCTATGGTAAGTTCCTCACACTGGTCAGCGGCGCGCGCAGGATGCCCGTCGAAAAAGTCGATGGCATTGCGCAGGGGCGCGTCTGGGACGGTGGAACAGCGCGGCAACTGGGGCTGGTTGATGCGTTCGGCGGAATCGACGAAGCAGTCGCCGAAGCTGCGCGGCTTGCCAAGCTCGACTTGTCGACGGTCAAAGCCGTCTACCTCGAAAAGCCGCCGAGCTTCGCGCAAGGGTTGGCGGCGATGTTCATGGGCGGCGACGAGGACGACAGCCAACAACCCAATGATGTCCTGTCCACGCTGTCGCGCGTCCGCATGAACATGCTCGTGCACGCAGTTGCCGACGCGAGGACACTCGCCACGGGATCGGTGGTGCAGGTCCGCTGTCTCGAATGTCCGGTGTCTGCCGCGCCAGCCAAGACGCAATCGCTTACCGAAATTTTCGTTGCCTGGATGACCCGATGATAACACTCCGCGCCGCCACGACCGACGACGCCGCAGCCATTCTTGCCATTTATTCACCCTATGTCGTGACCAACGCAGTGTCGTTCGAAACGACACCGCCGCTTGCCAGGGAAATGCGCGCGCGTATCAAGGCTGCGGGTGATCTTTTCCCGTGGATCGTTGCGGTTGATGACGATAGCGGGCTGGTGCTCGGCTATGCCTTTGCCAAACCGGTGCGGCCCGGCCCGGCATATCGTTTTGCGTGCGAGACGGCATGCTATGTCGCAGGCGAGCTTGAAGGGCAGGGTATCCGGCGTTCGCTTTATCAAAGCCTGCTCGCGACGCTGACCGAACAAAATTACACGCAGGCCGTCTCGAACCTGACGATGCCGAATGACAAGGCAATCGTCCTGCACGAAGCAATCGGTTTCAAGCGCGCCGGCGTGTACCGCGAAGTGGCATTCAAGAATGGCCAGTGGATCGATGTCGGCTTGTGGCAGCGGTCGCTGAGCGAACCGGCGACACCACCCGAAGACATAAAGCCGTTCAGCGCGGTCGGCGTCGTCCGAGCGTAGCGTTTACCGACAACTGCTCGGCGCGCCGGCAATCAGATCACGGCATTTACCGTCGATTTCGGCAGTCGCGATCGGCAGTCCGATGAGCGCGGCGAGCGTTGGCGCAATGTCGGTCGTGTCGATGGGATTGGGCTGTTCGAAACCTGCCAGACCCTTGCGCCAGAACAGGATCGGCACGCGCCGGTCATAATCCCACGGACTGCCGTGCGTGGCGACATAACCGGCTCCGGCGACCTCGACGGGTATTGGCAGCACACGCGGTTTCAGCAGCACGACGAGATCGCCCGACCGCTCCGGATCGAACGAGGCGCGCGCGCGTTCGGCCAGCGACCATGTGTCAGGCGGTGTCTTGGCGACGGGTGTGGCTTTTAATTCATCGGCAGTAAAAACGGCGGCAACGAACGGACTGGCAAGATATGCCGCTTTCGATTTTGCGATGACTTGCGCGCGCATCGCTGCGGGCACCGATTTGTCGACCGACACGTCGCCGAACGGCTCCGCGCCGACGAGAACGCTTCCGGACAAACCCAGTTCGCGCGCAATCGTTTCGCCGATGGCCTTGCTGTTGACGTTGGCAGGGATCCGAACGGCATCAGCAATGGCGTTTTCGTCATTGCGTTCGGTTGCGTCGTGACCGCCATGGTCCGCCGTCAGCGTGACGAAATAATCGATCTTTGCCGCATCGAGCCGGGCGAAGAATTTGCCGAGTGCCGCATCGAGCGCGCCGAGTTGCAGGCACATCTCGCTGCCCTCTGTCCCGTAACTGTGGCCAACGATGTCGGTTGCCGAAGCGCCGATGATGACGAGGTCGGTTGCCGATCCTTTGCCCAGTTTCATCTCAGTGACGAGATCGCCAGCAAGCGCGATCGTGGCGATGTCCGATTCGGGCGACGCGCGAAAGAGCCGCTTGTCGCCCGCCGCGCGCGCGAAACGACCGTCGCCGATCGACCGGGTCGGCGACACCGCAACGGTGCGCGCACGCGTCGCACAAAAGCGGCTGAGCGCCATTGCGGGCATCGGCCGCGAAAGCGCTGCGGTGACCGCGGCATTGGCCCTTTTGACTGCCGCTGTTGCTGTCCGACCAGAAAGCGTTTCGAAACTCGAATAATCACGCGGATTGAGGAACCACATCGCATCGGTCTTGTGCCCGCCCATCATGATTGCGGCGCGATCCTTGCCCGCGACCGCAACAACGCGTGTGGCGGGATCGGCATCTTTCATCCGGTCGCCAAGCGTCGGCACTTTCAGGTGGACGGTCGATGGCACATAGTCGGCCGACCGGCTCGATTTGCCGAGCGTTTCGTCCTCTGCACAATAAACGCCCTTGTCGGCGCGCGCGATCGTCTGATCGATCCAGTTGTTCGCGATGATGCCCGCGCGGCCGGCATGCACACCCGTTAAAATCGTGGCATGGCCGGGGCAGGTCTCGCTTGCGGCATGGCTTTGATAACCGCTTGGGAACACGACGCCCTCGCTCAGACGCTTCAGCCCGCCAGTAAAATGCGCACGATATTCGGCAAACAGGTCAGCCGAAAACTGGTCGACTGAAATGACGACAAGCAGTTTTGGTTTTGTCGTTGGTTGTGCGGGCGCCGTCGTCGTGCATCCGATCAACGCGGTAAACGCGGCAAATCCAATCAGGCGGCGGATCATCAACATCTCCGTATCGAATTCCTCAAGCTGTGCGTAATAGGCACATTGTCGCGCAGGAGTCTCGCATGGTCGCATGGTGTTTCAGGTTGGTGACAGCGTTGGCGGCGCTGGTTGCCCTGCCCGCGATCGCGCAACCGCATATCCAGCCGCGTCTTGTGGCCGAAAGCACTCGGCCGGCACCCGGATCGACGATCACACTTGCCATCGACATGCGCACCGAAAAGGGGTGGCATGGCTATTGGTCGAATCCCGGCGAAGCGGGTTTTGCGCCGCGTCTGACATGGAGTGTCCCGAAAGTGGCAGCGATCGGCACGCCGACTTATCCGGTGCCGACGACGCTCAAGGTTGCCGACCTCATGAACTATGTGTTCGAGGGCGATCATGCGCTGCTCGTTGACCTGACATTGTCGAACAAACTCGCCAAGGGCACCGTTCTGCCGATCAAACTCGATGCCGAATGGCTTGCGTGCACCGACGAAGTCTGTGTGCCGGAAAAAGGGTCGTTTGCGATCAGTCTGACTGTTGGCGACGGCGCGCGCGACGGTGGTGCGGCGATCGACGCCTTTCGCGCGAAATTGCCGGCACCGCTTGGGGCGACGGCGACATCGGCGCTGAGCAAGGGCCAGTTGCGGATGGCGATACCGTTTCCGGCAAATGCCGAAATCGGCACGCCGCATTTCTTTCCGGCGACCGCTGGCTTGCTGGTCGATGCGGCCGAACAGCGGTTCAGCCGGTCGGGCGACCAGCTCATTCTTTCCGTTGCCGCACCCAAAGACGCGACGGGGCGCGTCGAAGGCATTCTGGCGCTGGGCAATGGTCGCGGGCTGGCAATTGTTGCCGACGACGGCGTGGTGCCGCCCGACGGGAAGCCCGTGGGAAGTGCCGCGAGCGCAACCGGCTGGACGGCGATCCTGCTTGCGGTTGGTGGTGCGCTTCTCGGCGGCCTGATCCTCAATGTCATGCCGTGCGTGTTCCCGATCGTCAGCCTGAAAGCGTTGAGCCTGGCGCGCGCTGGTGGTGACGAGCGCGCCGCGAAGAATGAGGCACTCGCTTATACGGCGGGCATCATGCTGACCTGCCTGGCGCTCGGCGCGGTCGTGCTTGGCCTGCGCGCGGCGGGCACGCAAGTCGGCTGGGCCTTTCAGCTTCAGGATCCACGGATCGTCTTTGTCCTGCTTCTGCTGGCAACGGCAATCACGCTCAATCTGGCAGGTGCATTCGAACTGCGCGCGTTCGGTGGCGGCGGCGCACTGGCGGGAAAAGGCGGCGTTCAGGGATCGTTCTGGACTGGCGTTCTTGCCGCATTCGTCGCCACGCCATGCACCGGACCGTTCATGGCAGCCGCTCTTGGCGCAGCGCTGGTGCTGCCAGTGGCGGCGGCGCTCGCCGTGTTTGCCGGGCTCGGACTGGGCCTTGCCTTGCCGTTTCTGGCCATCGGTTTCGTGCCCGCGCTTCGCCGCATGATGCCAAAGCCGGGCGCGTGGATGGGCACGTTTCAGCGCATTCTTGCGATTCCGATGGCGCTGACCGTCATCGCTTTGCTTTGGCTGGTCTATCAGCAACAGGGCAATGTCGCGGGCGACTGGGCGCTGGTGACGGTTGCCGTTGCTGGTGTGCTCGCCTTTGCGATGCGCTTTCGCCAGCCGATGCGCCCGGTCGCGATGGCGGCAATCATGGGTGTCATGTTTGCGGGCGGCGCCGCAGCAATCAAAATCGACCGGATCAATGGCAACGCGGCAAATGCGGACGCCGGCATACCGTTTTCATCCGAAAAGCTTGCGGCATTGCGTAGCGCCGGAAAACCGGTGTTCGTTTACTTTACGGCCGACTGGTGCCTAACCTGCAAGGTCAATGAAAAGAGCGCGATCGACACGCGCGTCGCACAAGATGCATTCAAGGCTGCGGGCGTGACGATGATGGTCGGTGACTGGACCAACGGTGATGCCGTCATCACGCGTTTTTTGAGCGCGCACGGCGCATCGGGCGTCCCGCTTTATCTCTATTATCCCAAAGGGGGGGGCGAGCCGACGCAATTGCCGCAGATTCTGACCCCGGGGCTACTGGCAGGGCTCAGCCAAACGAAGTGAGCGCAGCGGCGGCAACCTCCGCACCCCATTCCTGAACGAAATGCCCGGCCTCTGCGATGATCAGGGGTTCGGGGCAGCCACGGATATTTTTGCGTAGCGATTGCATCGCGTCCACGCCGATCACGGGATCGGCGGCACCGATGGCCATGAAGCTTTGCCCCGCCCATTTGTCGCGCCACCAGTCGCGTGCCGCGCGGCTGATATGCGCACCGGCGGCATCGCGGTGGTCGGGGACAAGTTCGGGAAACTGGCGAACGCCCGCTTTATACGTGCTGTCGGGGTATGGCGCGGCATAAGCGGCGGCTTCGGCGGCGGACAAGATCGGAGTGCCCCGCCGGAACAATTCGGCAAGGTCCATGTCGGGTTGCGAGCGATTAAACGCTTTCCAGGCGAGAAAGCCGGGGCCGAGCGGACTTTCACCCGTTGCTATGCCAGTATTCATGACGATGAGGCGCTTGAAGCGATCGGCCATGAACGGTGGCAGCGTCAGGCCGAGCAGCCCGCCCCAGTCCTGGCAAACCAAGGTGATGTTCTGCAGGTCCAGCGCGACAATGAAATCGACAAGCGACTGGCGATGAAAATCGAAGGTATAAACGTGCTGCGCCACAGGCTTGTCGCTTTTGCCGAAACCGAACAGGTCGGGTGCGACGACGCGGCCGGCACCGGCGAGTACCGGGATCATCTTGCGATAAAGATATGACCAGCTCGGTTGACCATGCAGGCACAGGAACGTCGTGTTGCCTGCGCTCTCGCTCAGATAATGCATCCTCAGGCCATTGGCGTGATCGAGATAATGCGGGGCGAAGGCATAGCCGGGAAGGTTGTCGAACCGGTCGTCGGGCGTCCGCCGCATTTCGATCATCATGCTATTTCCTTTTGAAAACCCGGATCCCGCCGATCCAGGTTTCGTCGACCTTTGTGGCGCGGATGTCGGCCGGTGCGCTTTCGAGCGGGTTTTTGTCGACGATGATGAAATCGGCGCGCATTCCGGGCCCCAATCGACCCACCTTATCCTCGGCAAACGAAGCATAGGCCGCGCCCGTCGTGAAACCGGCGAGTGCCTGTTCGCGAGTCACGCGTTCCTGCGGCTGCCACCCGCCGAACGGCTGGCCCGCAGCATCCTCGCGCGTGATAGCGGCGGCAATGCCGGGAAAGGGATTTGCACTTTCGACGGGCACGTCCGAGCCGAAGGCCAATTGTGCGCCGTTTTTCA
>JANLWD010000180.1:0-6522 GCA_031364345.1 Sphingomonas sp. | reverse complement strand
CGCGACGGGCGCCCGCGCGCGCGACCTGCCCTTTGCGAAGGCCGACGGGAAGCGCATCTGGACATATCGCCACGCGATGGTGCCGCCCGAAATGCCGACGAAATTGCTTGTCATCGGATCGGGCGCAATCGGTGTCGAATTCGCGAGTTTCTATTCGGACATGGGCGCCGATGTGACCATCGTCGAAATGCTCGACTGCATGTTGCCAGTGGAGGACGCCGAAGTCAGCGAGTTCATGGCGAAGGCTTTGGCGCGGCAGGGGATGACGCTGCACACGTCGACCGGCGTGCAGAAGCTAGAGGTGAGCGCGAACGGCGTGACGGCGGAGCTGAGGATGCCCAATGGGAAGATCGTCACCGAAACCTTCAGCCATGCCATCGTCGCCATCGGCATCGTGCCGAATACCGAAAACATCGGGCTAGAGGCGCTGAACATCGCGACCGATCCGCGCGGGCATATCCTTGTCGATGGCTATGCCGCGACCAACGTGGCGGGCGTGTATGCCATTGGCGACGTGACGGGCCCGCCGTGGCTGGCGCACAAGGCGAGCCACGAGGGGATTGTCTGTGTCGAGAAAATCGCCGGCCTGAACCCGCATCGGTTCACGACATCGAATATCCCGGGCTGCACCTACTCACGGCCACAAGTGGCATCGGTCGGCCTGACCGAAGCGAATGCCCGCGCGGCAGGGCATCAGGTCAAGGTCGGCAAATTCCCTTTTCTCGGCAATGGCAAAGCGATTGCGCTGGGCGAAGCCGAGGGGTTTGTAAAAACGGTGTTCGACGCAATGACGGGCGAACTGCTCGGCGCGCATATGGTGGGCGCGGAAGTGACCGAATTGATCCAGGGCTATGTCATCGCGCGCCAGCTGGAAACGACCGAAGCCGACCTGATGGAAACGGTGTTCGCGCATCCGACACTGAGCGAAATGATGCACGAGAGCGTCCTTGGTGCATATGGGCGCGCCGTGCATTTTTGATAAAATGAAACCGGGGTCGCCGAAACCAGCGACCCCGGTTTTCGCCCGATTAGCAGGCTTGCAGGATCTGGCGGCGCTGGCGCGTCCGCAGCGCGGTGCCGACGAGGCCGAAGCCGAGCAGCATCATGCCCCATGCGGCGGGCTCGGGCACCGGGCTCGCCACTGTCACGATATTGGTGTCAGCCGTGCCGATCACGGTGCCAGTGAGATTGGGTGCGCCGAACACAGCCGTAAATGCCCCTGCCGCTTGCGACGTCAGGATCAGCGACATGCCCGAACCGATGTTGAACAACGGCACGTCGGCAAGGTTGGTCGTTCCGAAACGCACATTGCCCGTCAGCACGTTGGTCGTCGTATTGATCAGAAAGTCACTGATGCGCAGCGCATTGGCGCCTGACGTGAAATTCAGGCCCGACCCATTGTGATTGATGAGCGCCCGTCCGGTCGTGTCGTTGACCGTTCCGCCCGTCACAAGAAATGTAACCACGGGAACGCCACCGACAGTTGTTACGCTGGCCGTGCCGAATGGTGCAAAGCTGAGCCCAAGGCCCGTGAGCGCGGGTGCCGACGTTAGCGTGACGCTCGTTCCGCCGCCGATGATCGTTGCGGCATGTGCCGGTGCGGCGATCAAAACGGGTGCCAGCAAAGATGCGACGCCGATCGTTATTTTTTTAACAAACTGCATTGGTGGTCTCCTGAATGAAGGACTCATCAAAGCTGCAGACAACGCCAGACGCGTCGCATGCAAAGGCCGTGCGGGGGCACGCCCGCAACCATAAACGCACTGCGCGTGACGGAGTTGTTTCAGTGCGCATCAGATTGTCGCAGATGATGCCCGATCCGTCGTAACGGTTAACATTTCGAAACCACTATCGCGTTGCGATCAGGCCGCGCTATGACGATTGGACATTGGAGCGGGGAGCATATGCGCCACATTATCACTGCACTCATGCTGACGGTCGCGTCGCCGGCCACTGCCGACACCGTTCTGGTCACTGCCGATGCGATGGTCGATGTCATTTCCGGAAAAGTCCTGCCCAATCCGGTGATCACGGTTGTCGATGGACGGATTACCAAGATCGCGACAAGCGCGCGGCCGACGGTGGTTCCGGATCCCGCACCCGCCACCGCAGCGGTGCGAACCATCAATCTTGCCGGCCGGACGCTCCTCCCCGGACTGATCGACATGCATGTACATCTCGATTCGCTTGCCGAAATCGGCGGGTATAACGCGCTGCAATATACCGACAGTTTCTGGATGGCGGCGGGTGTCAAAAATGCGCACGACATGCTGATGGCGGGTTTCACGACAGTGCGGAACGTCGGCGCGGCAAATTACAACGACGTCGGCCTGAAACAGGCGATCGATGCCGGATATGCGCGCGGGCCACGCATCGTGCCGGCAGGCTATGCAATCGGTGCGACCGGCGGACATTGCGACGAGACATTTTTTCCACCGAGTTTCAATCGCAAGAGCCCGTCGGTCGGCGACGGGCCGCAGGCGTTGCGCGATCAGGTCCGGTCACAGCGGAAATATGGTGCCGAAGTCATTAAAATATGCGCAACCGGCGGTGTCTTTTCACGCAATACCGAACCGGGCCAGCAGCAACTGAGCGAGGATGAAATGCGGGCCGTTGCTGATGAAGCGCACCAATGGGGTCTGCGCGTCGCGGCGCATGCGCATGGCGCCGATGGCATCAAGGCAGCGATCCGCGCGGGCATCGACACAATCGAGCACGCAAGTCTGGTCGACGACGAAGGCATCAAGCTGGCCGGCGCGCGGGCCCAGCCGGTCTGGTTTTCGATGGATATTTTCAACACCGACTACACACAGGCGGAAGGCGCGAAAAACGGCGTGCTCGAGGATAATCTGCGCAAGGACCGTGAAGTCGCACAAATACAGCGCGATAATTTCCGCAAAAGCCTGCGCGCGGGCGTCAAAATGGTCTTTGGCAGCGATGCCGGAGTCATGCCGCATGGCACGGTTGGCCGGCAATTCGCGACAATGGTCGAATATGGAATGACGCCGATCCAAGCGATCCGGGCGGCGACGATGAGCGCTGCACAAGCGCTTGGCCGGGAGAGCGATGTCGGTGCGATTGCAGTCGGGCGTTATGCCGACATCATTGCGGTGACGGGTGACCCGACTGCTAATGTCCGCCTGCTCGAGAAGGTCGATGCCGTGATCAAGGGCGGCGTGCTGGAAAAAGGTGGCGAATGACGCGGCTGACGATGATCGGGATCGTGGCGGTTGCGCTGTCGCTGGTGCTCGGCATGCTGGCGAAGCGCGGCGTGCTTGCGGTGATCGACGATCCGCTGATGCGCGCGGGTGCGATGGTGCCCGGCGTGACACCGGCGTGGGTGATCGGCACATGGCGGTTGTTGACGCATCTGGGCGACCCCGCCGTTCGCACGGTGATCGCGATTGTTGCGTTTGCCGTCATGATCGGACGGCGGACTACGGCTTATGGCGGCATGTATCTTCTGGTCGTCGGCGCCGGCGTTCTGGGATATACGGGCATGAAACACGCATTCGACCGCCCGCGCCCGCAATTAACGATGTGGCTGACCAGTCCGACCGATCCCAGTTTCCCAAGCGGCCATGCCGGTGGTGCAATGCTCGTGCTGCTGCTTGCGGCGATGTTGCTCGGCGGGCGCGGGCTTGTCTGCTCGGCGATCGTTTTTGCAGTGCTCATCGGGCTGTCGCGCGTGGCAATGGGCGTGCACTGGCCGAGCGACGTCATCGGCGGCTGGCTGTTCGGGAGCGGCGTTGCGATGATCGGTTACGGGCTGTTGTTGCGGTTCGGCGCAGTCAGTCCGACGGCGGTTCATTGACAATAGCTCCGGCGCGCACGGGCACAACGAAAGGTTAGGGATCAATGGCTTCGGGACTATTCGCATTGTTCGACGATGTCGCGGCGATTGCCAAAGTCGCGGCTGCGTCCGTCGACGATGTTGCCGCCGCCGCGGGCAAGGCAAGCGCCAAAGCAGCCGGCATCGTCATCGACGATACCGCCGTTACACCGCGTTACGTGACCGGATTTTCGGCGGATCGCGAATTGCCGATCATCTGGAAAATCGCGATCGGAAGCCTGCGCAACAAATTACTGTTCCTGTTGCCCGGGTGCCTATTGCTGAGTGCGTTTGCGCCATGGGCGCTGACACCGTTGCTTATGATTGGCGGTGCGTATCTGTGTTATGAAGGCGCCGAAAAGATCATCGAAGTGGTCATGGGTCATGAGGCACACGGCGATCCTGATGAAGCGTTCGACGACCCGGTGCATATGGAGGAATCAAAAGTCGGCGGCGCGATCCGCACCGATTTCATCCTGTCTGCCGAAATCATGGCAATCGCGCTTGCCGATGTCGCGACCAAGCCACTGTGGGAGCAGGCTGCCGTGCTGGCCGTCGTCGGCATTTTCGTGACAGTCGGCGTATACGGCCTCGTCGGCATGATCGTGAAAATGGACGATGTTGGGCTTCACCTAGCCAAAGAGGGTCGGCTGGGCGTGACACGCGGGGTGGGTCGCGGGCTGGTGAGCGGGATGCCGGGATTACTCAAAGCGCTGGGCGTGATCGGGACGGCAGCAATGCTGTGGGTCGGTGGCCAGATCATCATACACGGACTCAAAGTGCTCGGCTGGAGCGCGCCCGAGGACGTGATCCATGATGCCGCTGTTGCGGTAGGGAGCGTGGTGCCCGCGGTCGGCGGGCTGGTCGAATGGATCGTGAACGCTGGGGCGTCGGGCGTGTTCGGACTGATCGTCGGCGCGGTTGTCGTCGGCGCGCTTTCCCTGCTGCCCAAGAAAGCGTAATGTTTTCCCCGGGGTGGGGGTTACCGGTGTGAGCACGTTGCGATCGATCGAGCCGTTCGCGTCGAACCATAAATTTCTCGGCCTCGATGGACTGCGCGGATTGTGTGCGATCGCCGTCGTCCTCAGGCACGTCGAGGATTTGACCGGCAGGATGATGTTGCCGAGCGCAAGCATGGCAGTCGACATGTTTTTCATCATGAGCGGGTTCGTGATCGTACAGGCTTACGAACAAAAATTGGCCAGCGGTATGACTGCGGCACGGTTTATGACCGTCCGGATGATCCGCCTGTATCCGCTTTACATTTTTGGCACGCTCGTCGCGGCGCTAACGATCCTCGCGGCGCTTGTCGCAGGCGTCCGGCTCGATGCGTGGACTCCGACCTTACTTGTCGAAGCGACTGTTCCGGCATTGGCGATGCTGCCCGTGCACCTCGACGCTTTCGATGCGCTTTATCCGATCAATCCGCCGGCATGGTCGCTGTTTTTCGAACTGATTGCCAATGCGCTGTTCGCGGTTGCGCTTTACCGCGTATCGAACCGGACATTGTTGTGGCTGGTCGCAGGCGCGGCGTGCGTCATCATGGCCAGCGCAGTCGGTACCAGCACGCTCGACGGTGGGGCGCAGTGGCGAAATGTCGGTATCGGCCTTGCGCGCGTCATGTTCGGGTTTCCGATGGGGATGCTGATCTATCGTCTTTATCGATCCGGGTCGCTGCGATCACCAGTGGTTCCGCTTCCCGTGGTGCTGTTCGTCGCAGTTGCGATGATGGCCTTTCGGCCAGGGGCGCCAGCGATGGTCGCGCTGTGGGACGTGGTCGGCGTCGTGGTCATCAGTCCCGCCATCGTCGTTCTGTGCATCGGCAACGAAACCGCACGGTTTCCGGCAGTTTTCGGTTTTCTAGGGTTTGTTTCCTATCCGGTGTATATGAGCCATGTCTTTGTCTATCATTCGGCGCGCCGGACGCTGATCATTGCGCAACAATATGGAATATCTGTTCCGGCGCCGTGGGGCGGCGTTGCCGTTGTTGTCGCCTCGGTCATATTTGCATGGTTCCTCGGCAGATATTTCGATGCACCCGTGCGGTCGTGGATCGGCGGCCTGTTGCAACGACGTGAGCAGCGCATCGCGACCCGTTGACCGCGAGCGATTCCGCGGGTATGCGCGCCCCTCGCGGTACAGGGACAGCCTTGCACTGCGAACTTGAACATTGCCGTTGTTCGATGAAGACCCGGAGGTCGCGTAAAGGCCACCGTGCCGCTTCGTGTTCTGGCGAACCATCGTCGACCCGTGGCAAAGTAACCGCCGGTATGATCCGGTCAATTTAAGGTGAAGGCTTCAAATGCCAACGATTAACCAGTTGGTCCGCAAGGGCCGCGACCCGCAGAAAGCCAAGTCGAAGGTTCCTGCAATGGAAGCAAATCCGCAGAAGCGCGGCGTGTGCACGCGCGTATACACGACGACGCCGAAAAAGCCGAACTCGGCGTTGCGCAAGGTGGCTAAGATCCGCCTGACCAATCAGCGCGAAGTCATCAGCTATATTCCTGGTGAAGGGCACAATCTTCAGGAGCATTCGGTGGTCCTGATCCGTGGCGGTCGTGTTCGCGATTTGCCAGGCGTGCGTTATCACGTGCTGCGCGGCGTGCTCGATACGCAGGGCGTCAAGAACCGCAAGCAATCACGTTCCAAATACGGCGCAAAGCGTCCGAAGTAAGCCGTCGGATTTATTC
>JANLWD010000170.1:0-6160 GCA_031364345.1 Sphingomonas sp. | reverse complement strand
ACCGGCAAAATTGTCGTGGCCGGAAACGTTCCGATCGTTCGTGTCGCACGCGGCAACACCGTCACTGAAGTTCCGTTTGGGGGCAAATAACATGCAGTCCAAGTCAATGATCCTCGCGCGTCCTGTCGCGCTGGCCATCGGTGCGGCCATGATCTTCGGATCGGTCGCCGCTGATGCCGCTCCGCGCAAAGGAGCGCGCGCAAAGGCCATAAACGTCGTTCGGGCTCGGCCAAAATCGCCGCCTGTGGGCATTCAGCGCCCGACTGGCGATCTGTATCTTTCAAAAGGTCGTGGACAGCTGATCACGCTCGCAACGCCGATCACCGATGTGTTCGTCGCCGATACGGCTATCGCCGATGTCCAGGTGCAGTCGCCGACCCAGATCTATCTGTTTGGCAAGGCCGAGGGTGAAACGTCCGTCTATGCCACGACCCGCAGCGGTCAGGTCGCATATTCGACGAATGTCCGCGTCGCGCAGAACTATGGTTCGCTCGATCAGATGCTGCGGCTTGCCATGCCGGACACCGATGTTCGTGCAACGCTTTCGGGCCAGGTTGCCGTCCTGACGGGAACCGTCAAAAGCCCTGACGACGTGGCACAAGCGGGCGATCTCACGCGCGCGTTCCTCAATCCCGGCGTCGATGTCAGCGATCCGAAAGCGCAGCTGAAGGTGATGGTGATCAATCGCCTGCGCACGGCCACGCCGCTTCAAGTTACGCTTCAGGTCCGCATTGCCGAAGTCAGCCGCAATTTCAGCAAGAATTTCGGGGTCAAATGGTCCGCGAACAATGGTGCGGCAACCGGTAACGGAACGCGGTTTGCGGTCGATCAGGGTGGTCTGACGGGCGCTGGCACAGGCACCGTTGCGCAACTCAGCGGGCGCCTGCTCGGTCTCAACATTCTGAGCCAGCTCGATATCGGCGAAAGCGAAGGATTCGTCACGACGCTGGCGTCACCGAACCTGACTGCGCTGTCTGGTGAGAAAGCGACTTTTCTCGCCGGTGGTGAAGTGCCGCTGATTTACACTGTCACCAGCAATGGCGGCAACACGCAGACTGTCGTTTTCAAACCATACGGAGTGACGATTGACTTCCTGCCGACGGTCCTCGCCGATGGGCGAATTTCGCTGGTCGTCAAACCCGAGGTTTCCGAAATTGACCGATCGGTTTCGGTCGGCGGAATTCCCGGGTTCACGACGCGGCGGGTCGACACCACGGTCGAACTCGGCTCGGGCCAAAGTTTCGTGATCGGCGGTTTGATGAAGGCATCGAACACCAACACGTTCACCAAACTCCCCGGAGCAGGCGACGTGCCGATCCTCGGCGCGCTGTTCCGATCGAACGCATATCAGCGCGGCGAGTCCGAATTGATGATCGTGGTGACGCCGTATCTCGTCAATCCGGTTCCGGCGAGCAAGATCGTCCTGCCGACCGACGGATTTAAGGCCCCGACCGAACTCGGGCGCATCTTTGGCGGCAAGCTTTATGAAGGTACCAGCGGTGAGCAACGCGTGGTGCCGACGGTCAAGCCGTCGACCACAGTTCCCGCCGACGCCGTCATGGGCAAAAGCGGCGGTAACGCACCGGCCCCCGGTTTTACCAATTAAGCGAAGGAGTAACTCTCATGCGTAACCTGTACCTCCTTCCCCTCGCCGCGCTGGCGTTAAGCCTTAACGCCTGTGGCGGCACGATGAACCGCGGCATGGACAGCGTCCATCAACCGGTCGTTTCGCGCACCGCTTATGTGTTCGACGTGAACAACGGCATGGGCGCGCAAGCGTCGCAGCGCCTTGCGGACTGGTTCGAAACCCTCAACCTTGGCTTTGGCGATCGAATTTCAGTTGACGATCCGATGGGTAGCCCCACAAACCGTGCGGCAGTCGCTGCTGCGGCAAATCGTTATGGCCTGTCGGTTCAGCAAACCGCGCCGGTAACACAGGGCGAGATCGCGCCGGGCACGTTCCGCGTCGTTGTCAGCCGGTCGAAAGCCGAAGTCCCGGGTTGCCCCGATTGGAGTCGCTCGTCAGTCGGCAATTATAATTCGGATGCGCCGTCGAACTACGGCTGTGCAACCAATGCCAATCTCGCCGCGATGGTCGCCAATCCGAACGACCTCGTCGTGGGAACCTATCAAAACGACCTCAGCAATTCCAACACGCGGGGCGCTGCTGCGATCCGCAAGCTGAACACACCGAAATAAGGAGCCGAGCCAATGAACGCACCCTGGTCTCCTGGACGAAACGGAAGCGCCGTTCGCGAACCGTTTACGGCTTTCGTCTGTGACGAAATGACCGCCGAACAGATCCGCCCGATTGCCACCGAGCTTGGCTGGCCGTCGGACAAGGTCAACAAGGGCGGCCTGCGCAATGCGGTCCAGACGCTTTCGGTTTCCGCCAGCCCGAACATCCTGTTCGTCGATCTATCGGAAAGTGGCGATCCGCTGAACGACATCAATGCCCTTGCCGAAGTTTGCGAACCCGGCACGGTCGTGATTGCCGCCGGACAGGTCAACGACGTCCGCCTGTACCGCGATCTCGTAGCGAGCGGCATCCAGGATTATCTGCTGAAGCCGTTCAGTCCCGATCAGTTGCGCGATGCTTTCATGCACGCACAAGCGGTATTCAATGCGCCCAAACAGATCGAAAATTCGGTCGATCGTCCGCATATCATGACTGCCGTTATCGGCGCGCGCGGCGGCGCGGGCGCATCGACGATCGCAACGTCGGTTGCGTGGCTGATGGGCGAACGGGCACAACGATCGACGGCGCTCCTCGACCTCGACGTTCATTTCGGGACTGGTGCGCTTTCGCTCGATCTCGAACCGGGCCGCGGCCTTACTGATGCGATCGAAAACCCGAGCCGTATCGACGGTCTGTTCATCGAACGCGCAATGGTCAAGGCGACCGAAAAGCTTGCGATCCTGAGCGCCGAGGCACCGATTAATCAGCCGATGCTGACCGACGGATCGGCGTTTTATCAGCTTCAGGAAGAAATGCGCAGTGCCTTCGAATGCACCGTGATCGACCTGCCGCGCAGCATGCTGGTGCAGCATCCCCACCTGATCAACGATGTCCAATCGGTTGCACTTGTCACCGAACTGACGCTGGCGTCGGCGCGTGATGCGATCCGGTTGCTGTCCTGGCTTAAGTCGAACGCACCACAAGCCAATGTCGTCGTCGTCGCCAACCGGGTGCCGGCAAGTGGCGCCGGCGAGATCAGCCGCAAGGACTTCGAAGCATCAATCGAGCGCAAGATCGACTTCACTGTTGCCGCCGATGCCAAAGTCGTCACGCAAGCTGCCAAATTGGGCAAAACTGTCGCAGAAGTCGGCAAGGGCACCAAAATGGGCGGAGTCATCGCCGATCTTGCCACGCGCTTGATTTCGACCGGCGAAGAAATCGCATCGGGCAATGCAGCCGATGCAAAAGCTAAATCCAAGGGCTCGCTGCTCGGCAAGCTGTCGGGTCTCAAATCGATGATGGCGCCCAAGGCCAAAGCCAAGGACGCCAAAGAAAAAGCGGAGTAGCACTTCATGCTGTCGCTTCCGATCCTCATGATGTTTGGCGCTGCGGTCCTGATCGTTGCCATGGTCGTGCTGGCATTTGCCGGACCGTCCACGTCGAAAGCACAGGCGCGTCGGCTGACGGCGCTCAAAGATCGCCACGGCGCATCGGCCGGGGCCATCGTCGAAGCGCAGATGCGGCGCATTCAGGCTGTCCGCAATACCAAGATGGACAATATCGCGGCACGTTTCCTGCCGAAGCCGGCGCTGCTGAAAAAGCGGCTGGATATGACCGGCAAAAGCTGGACGCCTGGCAAATATCTCGGTGCCTGCGTGACCATTGCAGTCGTTGTCGCGGCTGCGCTGATGATCAAAGGTGCACCGTTTTTGCTGGCGCTGTTTGCCGGCACGTTCCTTGGGCTTGGCTTGCCGCATCTGGTCGTCGGCATGACGATAACCCGGCGCGTTGCCCGGTTTACCAAGAACTTCCCCGACGCCATCGAACTTTTGGTGCGCGGGCTTCGCTCAGGACTGCCGATCACCGAAACACTGGGAGTCGTGGCTTCCGAAATTCCCGGGCCTGTCGGCGTTGAGTTCCGCGCAGTGTGCGACAAGATGAAAATCGGACGGACGATGGATACTGCGCTTCAGGAAACGGCCGACCGGCTCGGCACGCCTGAATTTCAGTTTTTCGTCATCACGCTGCAAATCCAGCGTGAAACCGGGGGCAACCTGGCCGAAACACTGTCGAACCTTGCCGAAGTCCTTCGCAAACGGTCGCAGATGAAATTGAAAATCCGCGCCATGTCGTCGGAATCCAAGGCATCGGCCTACATCATCGGCTCGTTGCCGTTCATCGTGTTCTTCCTGATTTATCAGATCAACTATGGCTACATGTCGCAGTTTTTCACGGACCCCCGGCTTATCGCCGTCGGCCTGGGCGGTATGGTCTGGATGGGTATCGGCGCATTCGTGATGCGCCAGATGATCAACTTCGAAATTTAAGGGGGACCGGAATCATGGAACCTGTTGCCGGTCCGACATTGCTTGGTGTCGATGTATTCTGGGTCGCGACGATCCTGAGCGCTGTTGCGACATTTTCGATGCTGCTTGCAATCTATGCCGCGACCACCGTGCGCGACCCGATGGCCAAACGCGTCAAAGCGCTGAACGAGCGCCGTGAACAGCTGAAAGCTGGCATCGTCGCGTCGACATCGAAACGTCGCGCAAAACTGAACCAGAAGAACGAAACGACCGACCGGATGCGGTCGATGCTGTCGTCGATCAAAGTGCTTCAGGACACACAGCTCAAAGACGCTCAGATCAAACTGATGCAGGCCGGTATCCGATCGAAAGATCTCGCGGTGTTCGTGATTTTCGCACGGTTGCTGATGCCGATCGTCATCGGTGGCGGCGTCGTTTTTTATGTTTACGGCATGGGCGGCCTTGCCGACTGGACGCCGTTGAAACGCTACGCCATCGTCGCCGGCGCGTTGATCCTCAGCTACAAAGCAGCTGATATCTGGCTTTCGAATGCCATTACGAAGCGATCGAACGAAATCCGCAAAGGGCTTCCCGACGGGCTCGATCTGCTCGTGATCTGCGCCGAAGCGGGCCTTACCGTCGACGCCGCATTTGCCCGTGTTTCGAAAGAACTTGGCCGCGCCTATCCCGAATTGGGCGACGAATTCGCACTAACCGCGATCGAGCTCGGCTTTCTGACCGAGCGCCGCGCGGCATTTGAAAACCTCGCCATGCGCGTGAACCTCGATGCGGTTAAAGGCGTGGTCACGACAATGATCCAGACCGAAAAATACGGAACGCCGCTCGCATCCGCGCTCCGCGTCCTGTCGGCCGAATTCCGAAACGAACGCATGATGCGTGCCGAGGAAAAAGCGGCACGCCTTCCCGCGATCATGACCGTGCCGCTGATCTTTTTCATTCTGCCGGTGCTGTTCGTCGTCATTCTTGGCCCGGCGGCATGTTCGATCAACGACCAGTTCATCAACAAATAGCAAGTGTCGCGTGCGGCGGCGTTCCCCTAACGGAGCGCCGCCTGCGCGGCTGCGAGCCGAGCGATCGGCACGCGATATGGCGATGCACTGACATAATCGAGCCCGACCGTTTCGCAAAAGCGGATCGACGCCGGATCGCCGCCATGTTCGCCGCAGATGCCCAGCTTGATGTCCGGACGGGTTGCCCGACCACGCGCTGCTGCCAGCTTGACCAGCTCGCCCACACCTTCGACGTCGATGCTGACAAATGGATCGGTCGCATAAATGCCCTGATCGACATAGGTCGTCAAAAACCGGCTCGCATCGTCGCGTGACACGCCAAGCGTCGTTTGTGTCAGGTCGTTGGTGCCAAAGCTGAAAAAAGCCCCGACTTCAGCGATCTCGCCTGCCATCAGGGCTGCGCGCGGCAATTCGATCATCGTGCCGACGAGATATTCGATCCGCTTGCCGCGCTCGACGAAAACGGCTTCGGCAGTACGGTCGATCAAATCCTTCATCAATTCGAGTTCGCGTCGGGTTGCAACCAACGGCACCATCACTTCGGGGATAGGCGAGATTTCGAGGTCGCACGCTGCTTCGAAAATGGCACGTGCCTGCATCTCGTATATCTCGGGATAAGTGACGCCGAGGCGACAACCGCGATG
>JANLWD010000145.1:0-2657 GCA_031364345.1 Sphingomonas sp. | reverse complement strand
CCAGCTTGTTTCGGCTGGCGTGGTTTCAGCGAATGGGCGTGACGACACGACAACGTCGTCGCCGCGTGCCGCATCGAAACCAACCGCGCGTTTGACCAGGCCATCGATCGCCGTGATGTCGACGGTATTGCGCGCTTTGGCCCCTTTCACGTCGCGCAAGGCCACAGCGACAGTCAGCCGCTTTACCGTGCCCACCTGATTTTTAATGACTGCGACTTCGCGACCCAGCTCGTAATTACGCGTCATATCCTGTGATGTCCGGCCAGGCGGCGTGACGCCGGGCTGCGTTGTGGGCGGTGCCGTTGTCGACAACGTCGATGCCGGCGGTGGCGTATTCGACAATGTGCCGGGGATGCCGACCGCCGCTTGCTCGCCTGCTGCGGACGTCCAGCGCGATTCCTCGCGGCTGATCGCGCGCTGCTCTTGCGGGAACGTCTCGCGCGTCGATTGCTGTTCGGCAAAATCGAGATCGGCGTGGACTTCGGCAGTAAAGCCGTCGGGACCGACCAGTGGCGTCAGCAGCTTGGCCAGCGCCATGCGGTAGCGTTCCTCGACGCGCGCCTGAATATCAATCTGGCGCGTCGCTTCGGCACCCGCACCGTCGGCACTGGCATTGGTCAGCATCCGCCCCGACTGATCGGTCAGCGACACGTCGCCGGGCGCGAGACCCGATACCGACGATGCGACAAGATGAAGCACTGCCTGTACCTGTTCATCGCTCAGGCTGCGGCCGTTGCGCATCGTCAGCATGACCGATGCCGATGGTTTCACATCATCACGCAAAAACGGCGAAGCACTGCCGGTCGCCAGATGCACGCGCGCTTGCTCGACCGGGTCCATCGCTTCGATCGTCCGCGCAAGATCATTTTCGCGCGCGCCGCGTAGCCGTTCGGTCTCGACCGCGTGGCTCGAACCCATCGGCATTGTGTCGAGCATCGACGCGCTCGTCGGTGCCGCTTTGGGCAAGCCCTGCGCGGCAAGGAGCATTCGCGCTTTGTGATAGTCCGTGGTCGAGACTTTGACTGCGCCCGTCGCACTGTCGAGTGTGTAGGGAACCGCGGCCGTATCGAGTGCCGCTGCGACCGCTGCCTTGTCGCTTTCGGCAAGACTCCCCAGCAGATCGCGCTGCGGCGATCCGCTGATCGTCGACCATGCCAGCGCTGCTGCCCCCACAATCCCAAGCACGCCAAGCGCGGGGAGGCTGCGCTGCACGACCGGTTGTGCAAATAGCCGCTTTGCCTGCGTCACAGGTTTCGGGTCGATGATGAGAGCACCGTCAGCCATGTCAGACCGGCATGTTCATGATGTCGCGGTAAGCCGAGAGCAGCTTGTTGCGCACTTGCAGCGTTGCTTCGAAGGCAATGCTCGACTTCTGGCGCGCGAGCATGACACCGGCGATGTCGCTGGTATCGCCGCGCTCATAGGCTGCCGATGCTGCGCTTGCCTCGCCCTGCGCTGCGTTAACCGCACCGAGCAGTTTGCCGAAATCGGCTTGCTGAACCTGATCGGGACGCACGACATTTTTTAGCGCGTCGCTGCGCTGGATGACGGCATTGCGCAGATTCAGGACCGAGTTTGCGTCGATCGTCATGCCGCAACTCGCATTTCGGCAAGACGATAACGCAATGTGCGTTCGGATACGCCGAGCCGTGCCGCCGCGCGCGCACGGTGCCCGCCGACTTCATCGAGTGCCGATTGGATCGCCGACACCTGCGACTGGCGGCCGACCGATTTGAGGTTGCGGTCGTAAATACTTGCCCGCCGTTCGATCGACAGGTCATCGGGCTCGATCCGGCTGCCGTCGCAAACCATCAGCGCGCGTTGCAGGACGCTGTCGAGTTCGCGGACATTGCCCGGCCAGTCATGCGCCATCAGCACGTCGAGGGCGTGCGCCGTCGGCCAGGCAAAATCATAACCAGCGCGCGCATGACGGATCAGCAGCGCGGCAATGATCGCGCGGATATCCTGTCGCCGCGCCCGCAGCGGCGCGAGCGTCAGCGCCATTACATTCAGGCGCCAGTACAGGTCGGCACGGAAACGTCCCGCTTCGACTTCGCCGGTGAGATCACGGTTTCCCGCGGCAATGATGCGGACATCGACCTTGATTGCCTTGGTCGCGCCAACGGGAAGCACTTCGTTTTCCTGAAGCACACGCAACAATTTTGCCTGTAGCGCGAGGGACAGTTCGGCCACTTCGTCGAGCATAAGCGTACCGCCATCGGCTGCGCGGAACAGACCCTCGCTCGCCGACGATGCGCCGGTGAACGCACCTTTGCAGTGTCCGAAAAGCATCGCTTCGGCCATGGTTTCGGGAAGTGCAGCGCAGTTGATTGCAACGAACGGTCCGCTGGCGCGCGACGAACGGGCATGAACAAAACGCGCCAGCCCTTCCTTGCCGGTGCCGGTTTCGCCTTCGATCAGAACCGACGCCGATGTCTTGGCGATCCGCGCGGCCTGGGTCAGCAGCGCCGCTGTTGCCGGCTCGCCGTAAGCAATATCGGGGGTGGCGCGGACCAGCTCGGCGATCAGCGCATGGCCAAAAGCCATGTCCTGAAACGCAAAGCCGATCCGCGCCGGGTGACCGTCCCTGAGAGAGACCAGGAAGGGAGCGGTCGTGGGGGGCGTGGACTCGATGATGACGTCGCCTGCAACTGCGG
>JANLWD010000129.1:0-8087 GCA_031364345.1 Sphingomonas sp. | reverse complement strand
GCCAAAGCGCGCAATACCGTCGACATCACGGCGATCGATGGCCTGGTCAAACGCGCGGTTGGTTTCGATGCGGCACGCGGCGACGACGTTGTCGTGTCGTCACGCCCATTCGCTGAAACCACGCCAGCCGAAACAAGCTGGATGGACGGCATCGATTTTATGGCCATCGGGCGCATCGTTGCAGCGCTAGCCGCCGTCGCGCTCGTCGTGTTCGGCATCGGTCGCCCATTCCTGAAATCGCGAGCCAAAGCAGCGGCTGAACGCAAGGCCGAACTTGCACCGATGCTTGCCGAAGAAGTGGCGCGCCAGCAGCGCGATACCCCGATCACGCTCGACATGATTTCGTCCGCGCCAAGCTATGCCGACCGCGCCGCGCTGGTCCGTGATTTCGTCAGCCAGGATCCCAAACGGGCCGCGGCTGTCATGCGCAGTTTGCTCGAACCGGAGAAAGCGGATGGCTGAAATCAATCCTGACGCGGCGATCCTGCTGATGCTGCTTGCCGATGATCAGGCGGCACAGATTGTCGAGGAATTATCCCCGCGCGAAATCGAAATGCTCGGCAAAGCAATGGTGGGCCTGAGCGAAGTCGGATCGGACGCTGCCGAAGCCGCACTCAACCGCTTCGTCGAATCGGCACGGAACCACAGCGTAATGCGCGTCGATGGCACTGAACGCGCGCGCAGTGTCATCAACATGGCACTGGGCGACGGGCGGGGCGATGCCGTGATGGCACGGCTGGCGCCGGCGGCACCGACGGCACAGATCACGCCGCTCAAATGGATGCGTGACGAAGAAATCATAACCGTCATCGAATGCGAACATCGCCAGGTCGGTGCCGTCATCCTTGCCGATGTCGAACCCGAACGCGCGGCCGCCCTGATGGCTGCGCTGAGCCCGACAACGCAGGAAGATCTCGTGCGGCGGATGACGCGGCTGGGCAATGTCGGGCCGGTTGCGGTCGAGGAACTTGCGCGCTTTCTGGGCGATGCTGCGGCAAAACCGGCACCCATGACTGTCGAACGATCCGCGCGCGTCACGGCCGCGGCGGCGATCCTGAGCAAGATGCCCAAACCGACCGATCAGGCCTTGCTGCGGGCGATCGGCAAGCGCGACAAGGCGCTTGCGCAGGACATCGCCGACGAAATGTTCATCTTTGCCGATGTTCTGAAACTCGATGCAAAGAATTTGAGCGCTGTCGTTCGCGCAGTCGATACTGCGGTTCTGGTTCTCGCCATGCGGACGATGAGCGAGGCCGAACGCGAGCGAATGCTGAGCGGGCTTTCGGCACGCGCTGCGGATACGATCCGCGACGAACTCGCCGAAGCAGCACCAGTTGCACTGGCCGAAGTCGAAGCCGCACAGAAAGCAATCGTCGGCATCGTCCGCCAAATGGAAAATGACGGCTCGCTCCAGATCGGCGGGAATGCGGCCTATGTCTAAGATGTGGGAACGTGCCGATTTCTGGCCGGTCGAACGCGCTGGCGTGCCGACAGCCGACGATTACGCGCGCGGGCTTGCCGATGGCAGGCGAGCCGCCGAAGCTGAATATGCGGGCGATCGCGAAGCCATCGTGCAACTTGCCGCAGGGCTAGAGGCATTGCAGCCGCCATCGCCAGCCCTGCTGACCGAACTGATCGTGACCGCTGTCGAACGGCTGGTGTCGGACATTGTCGGTGCCGCGCCGATTGATATGGCTTTGCTGAACGAACGCGCAACGGCACTGACCGAGATGATCGCCGGTGAGAGCGAAGCGGTGCTCGCCGTAAATCCTGAGGATTTTCCGCTGATCGATCGCGATCGTCTGTCGGTGCGAGTGATCAGCGATGGCGCGTTGGCGCGCGGCACGATCGCAGCGCGCAACGGTTCCGTCGCAGCCGAAGATGGCGTCAGCAGCGCCCTGAGCCGCTTTCGTGCCAGCATCGCGGCATTGGGCATTGCACAGTGACTGCGCTTGCATTCGTCAACGGCGTGCTTGGTGCTTTGGCGCCCGACCGTATCGCACCGACACTTGTCGGTCGCCTGACCGGCGTGCGCGGATCGGTGCTCGTGGCACAGGGTTTTCCATGTGCTGTGGGCACCGGCGCGATGATCGACGGCCGCGCCAGCGCCGAAGTGATCGGCTTTTCCGGTGATGACGCGATCCTGATCGCGCTGAACAACGATATTTCATTTGTTCAGGGCGCATCGGTCGTCGCGACAGGGTCATCGATGCTTGCTGCGGTTGGCGACGGACTGCTGGGCCGCGTGATCGACGGCGTGGGCGTGCCGATCGATGGCGCGGGTCCCGTGTTCGCCGGCATTCAGCGCGATGTCCGTGGCTCGATCGGCAATCCGCTGATCAAAACATCGGTACGTGTTCCTTTTCGCACCGGCGTTCGGGCGATTGATGCGCTCATGACGCTCGGACGCGGGCAGCGCGTGATCCTGGCATCGGGTTCCGGGGTCGGAAAATCGACGCTGATCCGCCAGATGATCGACGGCGCCGATGCCGACGTCGTCGTCGTTGGCCTGATCGGAGAGCGCAACCGCGAGATTTCGGACTTCGTTGCTGCGACCCGTGACACGCTCGCCCATCGTCATACCGTGATCGTGGCCGTGCCCGGCGACCGATCGCCGCTGTTGCGCATTCGCGGCGCTCAGCGCGCGACGACCATTGCCGAATATTTTCGCGATCAGGGCAGGAATGTCCTGCTGATCCTCGACAGCCTGACACGGGTTGCGCATGCGCAGCGCGAACTGGGCCTTGCGACGGGTGAGACGCCGACGATGAAAGGCTATCCCCCGTCGGCGCTTGCGATCATTCCGGCATTGCTCGAACGGTGCGGCAATGACGCGGCTTCGGGCGGGTCGGTCACCGCACTATATACGGTGCTTGCCGATGGCGACGATGTCGACGATCCGGTCGTCGATGCCGGCCGTGCGATTGCCGATGGTCACATAATTTTGTCGCGATCGCTTGCCGAGCAAGGAATTTTCCCCGCGATCGATATCGGTCGTTCGCTGAGCCGCGTGATGGCTGATATTGCCGATCCCGACCACAAGGCAGCAGCCGCGCGCGTTCGTCGGCTTTGGGCCGTGGCGGAGGAAAACCGCGATCTCGTCCTCATGGGCGCTTATCGCCAGGGGGCCGATCCGCACGTCGATGAAGCACTTGCGGCGCGACCGATGATCCTCGATTTTCTATCGCAACAAAGCAGCTTGCAGGAACGTCATGGTGACGCGGTCGCGCGCCTGATTGCCGAGTTTGCGTCATGAAGACGCGCTATGACAAGCTGATCGTCGTGCGTGACGTCGCCAGCCGGCTTGCCACTGCATCCTTTGCCGAAGCGGCCGCGCATCTGGCGGGGCAGGAAGCGCTGGCGGTGCGGCTCGACAGCGCGGCAAATGCATTGTCGCCCGAAATCGGTGCGGCCTCAGGTGCGGCGCTGGCGGCGCAGCTCGAACTGGCAGGACGCATGCAGGCGGCGCGATCGGTTGCGCAGGCCCGCATCGACGATGCCCGTCGCGACTGCGATGAAACCGCCCTCACGCGAAAAGCATCGCGACGCGCACTCGACGCAGCCGTCGACATCCGCCGCGCGCACCAGCAGGCGCGCGTCACTCGTGCTGAAACGCGGCAAATGCCGGTCACATCGACGGATCAAAGCCGATGATGACGACAAAATTGGACCTTGCCGACAGCCTCGGTGCGATCATCGGTGCCGGCTCACCGACGCGTCCGTCAGCGGGCCCTGCCTTTGCCGAAATCGTCGCCGCGGCGGGCCTGCCGATGGTGGCAGTTCAAGCGCCGGTCATCGCTGATGCGCAATCGGTTCCGAAAGCGGTCGATCAGGTCACGGCGGATGCGCCCGCGATCAGTCCGAAAATCATTTCTTGCATTGCGCCTGATACGTGTCAGCCGCAGCCGACCCGCGTCGATGCGGTTGCCAGCAAAGATGGCACGCAAACTGCTGGTGCGGGGCCAAGCGCCGATCGCGCCGCCGATGATGCAAAAACCGATACGAGCGACAATGCTGCGTCGATCGGCGTTGCGCCGTGCGCCACCATGTCTGACGCCGGTATCGTCATATCGCCCGCAATCGTCGTCATTGACGGCGCGTTGCCGTATTCTGACCGGCCGCCGTTGATTGACCCGCAACCAGCCGAGCCCGCACCAATAAAGCCGCGCATTGCAAATCGCGTTGTTGACACGACCGAACCCGTCACGCGCCCAAACCAGGTCGCAACTGCGGCGATTGCTGCGCCGACGATGGTCGAAGCGAACAGGCCCGCGACACGCCGCATCGTTGATGTCATTGATCCAGCGGTCGCTGCACCTGCCGATCAACGGTCTGTGGCGCTTGCAATGCCGCCGACCATCGACAGATCCGCACCGCCATTGCCCGACCGCATGGCGAGCTTTTCCCCGTTAATCGCCGATGCTGTGCGCGATTTGGTCACGATTGCGGGCGACAAGGACGTGCGTTTTAATGTCCGCCCCGAAAGCCTGGGCCCGGTTGCCGTCACGATCGAACGCGGCGATGCCGGACCCACGCTGCGGCTTGGCGTCGAAACGCCTGCCGCTGCACAAGCCGTGCGCAATGCCGAGCCGGCGCTCAACGACAGCCGTGGCAATGCTTCCTTTGTTCAGGTCACCGTCGATCTGACGTCGCCCGATGGACGCGGCCGAACCGCGCGAGCGGCGGCCCTCGCCCAGCGGGGGCGGGGCGAAACCCACGAAACCATAATACCGCCGCCGGCCACTGCCGGTCGCTACGCATGAAGGAGTTTGCGCGATGAGTGATGACGCAAAGGCGGTGCCGCCGCTCAAGAAAAAAGGTCTGGTCGCGAAACTGGCACCGATTGCGATCGGTCTCGTCGTTGGCGGCGCGGGTGTTGGTGGCGGGCTTTATGTCGTCAATCCCGGCATGTTTGCCGCAAAGCACGAAACGCCTGCCGAAGATCCCGATGCTCCCAAAAAGGTCAAGCGTGAAGGCGCGGGCGAGGGGCATTACCAGGCAAGTTATTTCCCGATCAGCCAGCCATTCACGTCGAACCTGAAAGACAGCAGCCAGTTCGTTCAGCTGTCGATTTCGCTCGGCACATTTTACGACGAGACTTTCCTCGAAAAGCTGAAGACGCACGAAATGGCGCTGCGCTCGGCGGCGCTGCTGACGATCGCCGACGAAAATTACGAAGCGGTATCGACGATTGCGGGCAAGCAGGCGCTGGCGGCCAAGCTGAAGGATGTGCTGAATAAAACGCTGAAAGAACGCGGCGAAGTGACCGGCATCGACACGGTTTATTTCACCAGCTTCGTGGTGCAGTGATGTTCGGTGCGCCACTCGCTCCGGTCGTTTTTCCCGCAACCGACCGCCCTTCGGCCAGTTTCGTGACGCGTTTCGAACGGGCATTGCGCGCCGTGCCTGCCGAAATTCCCGGCATGCCGCTGACGCTTGCACTTGGCGGTTGTGTCGAAGCGCCATTTGCCGACTGCCTCGCGTCGCTTGGTGCGACGTCCCAATATATTGTCGTCTCGGTCAGCGGCACGCACGGCCTGATCGGAATCCCCGATGCCGTTCTCCACAACATGGTCGAATTTGCCTATGGCGGCGATGGCAGCGAGCCCGCGCCGATGACGCTTGCGCCGACGCGGCTTTCGGCCCGCCTCGGCTACCGGATGGCAACGCTGTTGGCTGATGCTGTCGCACCCGCGCTGTCTGGCACTGACATTACGGTGCTGGGCGCAACCGATGCGCCCGAAGAAGCAGTGCCGATGAAAGCAGCGGCGCTTGCCTGCGGGTTCGAAGTCATGGCGGGCGAGATTTCGCTTGGGGCCGTCGGCATCTGCTTGCCCATCCGCACGCTCGCCGCCATCGAAACCATGGCCGGCGGCGCGACTGCCGATGATGACTGGGGCGACCGGATCGGCAACGCCGTGTCGAATGCGCGCGTCAATGTCCGCTGCGTTCTTGCCCGCCCGACATTGTCGGCAGGCGAAGTCGCGCGGCTGGTGCCCGGATCGGTCATTCCTATCCCCAATCTCAATGAAGTCGCGCTGATCGCAGGCGGTTTTCGCATTGCGACCGGCGTTGCCGATGCGCGCGACGGCCGCGCGGCCATTACCATCAACCGGACGGAGTTTTACACATGAGCCAGGATTTAGTCGCCGATGGTGCCGCAGGCTGGGGTCTGCTCGCGCAGATTCCGCTGAGGCTGTCGGTCGAAATCGGATCGGTATCGCGCACGATGCAGGACTTGCTCGACATGAAGCAGGGCGCCGTCATCGAACTCGACCGCCCGATCGACGAGCCGGTTGATATTCTTGCCAACGGCACTGTCATTGCCCGCGGCGAAGTCGTGAATGCCGGCGATCGATATGGTGTGCGCATCACCGAAGTCGTCGATGCCGAATTGTCGGCACCACGCAAAGAACGGCGTCAGTGATTTTTTCCTATGTCATGACGTTGCTTGGCGTCTGCGGGTTGGCGGTCGGCACGCTCGTCATGCTGCGCGCGGCCAAGGGCGGCGGGCTTTCGCTGCGAATGGCGCAACCCATCCGTGTTGTCGGGCGTCAGACGATCGGCGCGGGATCGACGCTGATGCTGGTCGAAGTTGACGGCAACCGGCTGCTCATCGGCGTTTCGCGCAGCGGCATTGCGGTGCTCGACACAAAACCCGCCGCGCCGTCCAACGTCGTGCCCATTGAAAGCGGATTTCGCGCGGTCATCCAGCGTGCGGGGGAACGCTGGTGACGCTGATCGGCATGGCAAGCATCGCAGCGCCGCTAAGCGCGCTCAACGGCGGACAGCCGCTTGCGCTGTCACTGCAGCTTTTGCTGCTGATGACGGTCCTTGCCGTCTTGCCGTCGATCCTTTTGATGATGACGAGTTTCACGCGGATCATCATTGTCCTGTCGATCCTGCGCCAGGCGCTGGGATTGCAGCAGACACCGCCTAATCAGGTGCTGGTCGGGCTTGCGCTTTTCCTGTCGCTGTTCGTGATGCGTCCCGTCGTCGATCAGGTCAACCGGACTGCCTATCAACCCTATCAGGCCAAACAGATTCCGGTCGAGGAAGCCATCGCGCGCAGTGGCAACGCACTGCACAAATTCATGGTCGGACAAACGCGGAGCGCCGATCTCGACCTGTTTTTCAAACTCGCCAAAGCGCCCAAGGTCGCCAAGGCCGAGGAAATCCCGTTTTCGATTCTGTTGCCGGCATTCGTCACCAGCGAACTCAAGACTGCGTTTCAGATTGGTTTTCTTATTTTTCTGCCGTTTCTCGTGATCGATCTTGTCGTCGCGTCGGCGCTGATGGCGCTTGGCATGATGATGCTCAGCCCCAGCATCGTGTCGATGCCGTTCAAGCTGCTGCTGTTCGTGCTTGTCGACGGATGGGCGCTGACGATGGGGTCGATGGCGGCTTCCTTCGGCAGCGGGTGATGGGGAACAGCGCCGATTTTTTCATGGGGATCGCGCAACAGGCGTTGTGGACGACGGCGCTCGCGTCGATGCCGATCCTGATCCCGGTCCTGATCGTCGGACTGCTTGTCGGTATCGTCCAGGCGGCAACGTCGATCAACGAAGCAACCTTGTCGTTCGTCCCGAAACTTGTCGTCGTGGCGATCATCCTTGCGCTGTTCGGTGGGGCAATCATGGGCGTCATGGTCGATTTCACGCGCGAAATGTTTGCGCGTATCCCGGAACTTACGCGGTGAATGCCGCTGACATCAGTGCTGCGCAGGCAATGCTGCCCGCTCTGATGCTTGCATCGATCCGCCCGGGGGCAGCATTTCTGGCGGCACCGCTTTTCGGCGCACCGCAAGTCCCGGTCCTCCTGCGTTTCGTTCTTGCCGTTGCTGTTGGCGTTCCGGGCAGTCTACTCGCGACCGTAATCCTGCCGCCCGACGGGCTGGCCAGCATCGCCGGCTTTGCGCTGGTGCTCGGCGAAATCGTGATCGGTCTTGCGCTCGGCTTTGCGCTTCAGACGGGGTTTGCCGCGACATCGATTGCCGGTGAGGCCATCGGCAACGCAATGGGGCTGGGGTTTGCCGCAACGATCGACCCGATGAGTGGAACCGGCACACCGGCGATCGGACAGGTCCT
>JANLWD010000123.1:0-2819 GCA_031364345.1 Sphingomonas sp. | reverse complement strand
ACGCGCGAGCGAACGGGTGGTGGCGATCAATCCCGATGTCGCCGTCACTGTGCACGAGCAGCGTATCGACGCTGACAACGCTGCGAAACTCTTGATCGGCGCAGACGTCATTGTCGACGGCTCGGACAATTTCGCCACCCGCCTGACGGTCGCCGACACGGCCTATGCCCTGCATATCCCGCTCGTATCCGCCGCGATCGGCCAGTTTCACGGCCAACTCGCCACCTGGCGCGGATGGGATGCCGATCAACCCTGCTACCGTTGTTACGTCGGCGACGCGCATGACAGTGACGATTGCGACAGCTGCGCCGATGTCGGCGTGCTCGGCGCCATGACGGGTGTCATGGGCAGCTACGCCGCACTCGAAGCATTACGCGTCGTTCACCCTTTCGGTGACGATCAGATTGGCCGATTACACATCATCGACGGCTTGGCCCCGGCGATGCGTTCGATCCGCATGCCCAAGGATCCCGGATGTCGCACCTGCGGCGTTAACCGCTTATAAGCGGATTTGCCTTATTAATTCGGGTTGGTGTGGGGACCCGATATGAATGGACAACAAACAGTCGCGATCAGCCTTGCGACGTATAAGGCAATCGAAGCGCAACGATTATCATTCAGCGAAACGCATGACGCGATCATCCGGCGCGCGCTTGCCGAACGGATGCCACCACGTCCGCGCGTTCCCGACCGGGCGCATGACCGGACACCTGGTGCGGCGCGCCGCCGCGGGAATTGCCGCGTTATGATCGACGGCCGGATGCAGCCGGTGATGAACCTGAAAGAAGCTTATCTGGTAATCCTGACGGCGCTCGTCCGGCACAAGGCGTCGTTGTTTCAGTTACTGGCAGTCGAAGGTACCACGCGGCGGCGGTGGATCGCGCCGTCGCCCGAAGCGCTGTTCGGGACATCGCCACATCTCGCCGCCCGCCACGCGCATCAGATCGCACCCAACTGGTTCGTCGATACCAACGTGTCCCGCGGACAGATCATTGCCCGGCTGACCGTGGCGTGTCGCATCGCGGGCAAGCGCTATGGCAACGATGTGTCGATTGTCGAAAGCTAGAACAACGCGCTACGCCTTCTTTTTTGCGGTTGCTTTTTTCTTCGGCGCGGCTTTCTTCTTGGCTGGGGCTTTGCGCCCTTTTTTGACAGGTGCGGCGGCCGCGCGCGCATCGATAAGCTGCGCGGCTTCCTCGAGTGTCAGCGCTTCCGGTTCGACCGTTTTCGGCACGGTCGCGTTCGTCGTCCCGTCGGTGACATAAGGACCGTAACGTCCCGCCATCAGCTTGATTTCAAGCTCGGTCCGCGGATGGGCACCGAGAATTTTCAGTGGCGCTTGCGCACCCCGCACGGGGCGGCCGCCATTTGCTGCGGCCTCGGCAAGCTTGACGACCGCCGTGTTCATGCCGGTTTCGAAAACCTCGGCGGTCGATGTCAGCCGCGCATATTTGCCGTCATGCGCCAGATAGGGCCCATATCGCCCGATGCTCACCGTTATGGGATTTCCGCTTTCGGGATGCATGCCGATCGTCCGCGGCAGCGAGAGCAGTTTTATCGCCCAGTCGAGATCGACGTCACCAATATCTTTCGGGATCGACGCCCGTTTGATCGTATCGCCTTCGCCAACCTGAACATAAGGACCAAAGCGCCCGGTCTTCCGCTCGATTGGCAATCCGCTAACCGGATCGGTCCCCAGTGCCGTGTCGTCACCACCGGTTGCCGGGGCATCGCCGCCCTGCCCGAATTGTCGCGTGAATTTGCATTCGGGGTAATTCGAACAGGCGACGAAAGCGCCGAACTTGCCACCACGCAGTGCCAGACGGCCGTTTCCGCATTTCGGGCAGGTTCGCGGGTCGCTGCCGTCGGCGGTCGCGGGAAACAAAAACGGGCTTAAAAACAGGTCGAGTTCGGCAGTCACTTCGGACGGCTTGGCTTCCATGACTTCGGCGGTTTTCGGCTTGAAATCGCGCCAGAAAGCTTCGAGCACCGATTGCCAGCCCGCGCGTCCGCCCGACACGTCGTCAAGGCTTTCCTCGAGCCCCGCCGTATAATCATAGCTCACATAGCGTTCGAAATAGCGCTCGAGAAACGCAGTGACCAGCCGCCCGCTTTCGCTCGGTGAAAACCGGTTCTTGTCGGTGTCGACATAATTGCGGTCTTTCAGCGTCTGCAAGATCGACGCGTAGGTCGACGGCCTGCCGATTCCCAGCTCTTCCATTTTTTTAACCAGAGAGGCTTCGGAATATCGCGGTGGTGGCTGCGTGGAATGCTGTTCGGCCGTGACGGATTTCTTGGCCGGAGCGTCCCCCGCTGCCAGTCTTGGCAAACGGCGGCTGTCGTCGTCGCTATCGCCATCGGCATTTTTGCCAGCACCACCGGCCAGCGCATCGTCGCGACCTTCCTCATAAAGTGCGAGATAGCCGGGGAACAGGACGACCTGCCCGGTTGCACGAAGCGCGGTCTGCCCGGTGCCATCGACCATTTCGATACTGGTCCGCTCGAGCCGGGCCGATGCCATCTGGCTTGCCGTCGCTCGCTTGAAAATCAATTCGTACAGCTTGGCATGATCGCCCGATCCCGCACGATCCTTGCCGAAATCGGTCGGCCGGATTGCCTCGTGCGCTTCCTGCGCATTCTTGGCCTTTGCAGTATAGATCCGTGGTTTGTCAGGCACGTAGCTCGCGTCATAACGCTTGGCGATGGCACCGCGCGCGGCCGAAATCGCGCTGCCGTCCATCTGCACCCCATCGGTGCGCATATATGTGATCGCGCCATCTTCATAAAGGCCTTGGGCAAGCCGCATCGTATGGCTCGCC
>JANLWD010000023.1:0-3785 GCA_031364345.1 Sphingomonas sp. | reverse complement strand
CCGCAACGGCAGATATTGGTCATCGCAGCGTCGATCTGCGCATCGCTCGGCGCACCTTGTTTGAGCAAGGCGACAGCCGCCATGATCTGCCCCGACTGGCAATAGCCGCATTGCGGAACCTGCGCAGCGATCCACGCCGTTTGCACCGGATGCAGCGCACCATCGGCCGATTTTAGGCCTTCGATCGTCGTGATCGATTTGCCCGCGACGGCACTGACCGGCACCGAGCACGATCGCGCCACTTCGCCGTCGACATGGACGCTGCACGCACCGCAGGCCGCAATGCCGCATCCGAATTTGGTGCCCGTCAAACCGAGTTCCTCGCGGATCGCCCACAACAGCGGGGTGTCGGGTTCGGCGGTGAAAGTAACGGCCTTGCCGTTGACGGTTGCTGCGATCGACATGCCCGGCCTCATTTGCGTTTCGGAAGCTGGATGTGGTCTACACCAGTTCGTCTTTAATGAAAACGGACTGACAGAGGCCAATGCAAACCGGCGCTGCCGATCACAATCGCATCCTTGCCAAAGCCATCGAATGGGCGGGCCAGCCAATGGCACTGGCAACTGTTGTCGAGACATGGCGGTCGGCGCCGTGCCCGGTCGGAACGCACATGCTGATCCATGCCGGCGGCGCTTTTGTCGGATCGGTGTCGGGCGGTTGTGTCGAGGGTGACGTCCTGCACGTCGCAGCGGAGATTTTGACCGGCGCACCGGCAACCGTGCGCCGCTATGGTGTCGCGGATGGCGCGGCATGGGAAGTCGGGCTGCCGTGCGGCGGCATGATCGCGGTCATGGTCCAGCCTGTCGGCGTCGCAGGATTTGCGCCCGCGTTGTTCGATCGGATCATCGCGGCAAATACCAACGGCGAAACGGTTTGCATCGGCACCGATCTTGCGACCGGTATCAGCATGATCATCGATCAGCCGGGCGCGGGCCAGTTCCTCAACGTCTATGCGCCGCTCAAACGGCTACTGATTGTCGGCGCCGTCGAAATCGCAGCAGCACTGGCCGGGATTGCAAAGCAACTGGGATTTGCCGTCACGGTCATCGATCCGCGCGCGCGTTTCCTGACCGAACAGCGCTTCCCCGACGTCACGCGCGACGACCGCTGGCCCGACGAAGCCGTTGCCGCGCTCAAACCCGACAGTCGCACTGCAGTCGTGACGTTGAGCCATGACATCAAGATCGACGATCCGGCGCTCGTGTCAGCGCTCGCCAGTCCGGCGGCCTACATCGCGGCGCTGGGATCGAAATCATCGCACGCGGCACGGCTCGACCGGCTGCGCGCACACGGGCTTTCTGAAGCGCAACTGGCGCGGATCGAAGGTCCGGCGGGCATTGCGGTCAATGCGATCAGCGCGCCCGAAATTGCGCTGTCAATCGCAGCGGGCATGGTGCGGATGATGAACGATGGATTGCGCTAGAGTCGCAGGTGTTCTCCTGGCCGCCGGGCGGGGCACGCGTTTTGGCGGCAACAAGCACGAAACGACGCTCGGTGACGCGATGCTTGGTCTGCATGCCGCACGAACGCTCGCGTCGGCCGGATGCGGATATCTGTTTGCCGTGCACGATCCCGCGAACGGAAAGCTCGCCGTCGCGCTCTGCAACGAGGGATTTTCACTTGTGCCCAACAATGATCCCGCAGCCGGCATGGCGCAATCGATCGCGCTCGCCGTAGGGGCGGCAATGCAAACCGATGCCGACGCAATACTGATCTGTCTTGGCGACATGCCATTCGTCACAGTCGATCACTTGCGCGCAGTCGTCAGCAATGACGACGCGCAGGCTGTTGCATCGGCGATCGACGACATCCGGATGCCACCGGCAATGTTCAACCGGCTCTGCTGGCCAAAGCTCACTGCTTTATCGGGCGACTCGGGCGCGCGTCGATTGCTTTACGATGGCGTCGGCATCCAGGGCGATCGCGACATGCTTGCCGACATCGATACAATCGCCGATCTCAACCGCTGGTCGTAAACGCGGCACAAATTCCGATTTTTATTTTTGTTCCGCACACGTTCCCTTGCGCGTGCGGAAAAGCCCGGAAATGCCGCGCGTCGCACCGCTTGGGTCGCGGCGAACCGAATCCAAAATGCGATAAACCGAGTGATAAATTTTACATTTACCGGCTTGCACGATTTTGAAGTTAGGGCACTATGGATAGTGACTTCGGTCAGGGGCGACACAATTACTGGTATGATCTTCAGTCAGCGGGGCAACGGCTGCAATGGCTGATTCATGACCGGCGTGGCAGGGAACAGATGCAAAACATCTTTTCGATGCTGCTTCCAAAAAGGTGCTACAACACCGGCACGCTCCGAGTCGAACAGAAACAGAACGAAAACGGGGCGTGGGTATGGATTTCAAAGGTAGCGAAGCAGCGATGAATGATATGGCAACCACTCTGCTTGACGCAGTGACGAGTGCGGCCGCCGAAGACGCGCCGGTCAGTGAATCGAAACGGATCAATGCTCAGCTTTATGCCGTCGAGGTCGATCATTCGCGCGACGCGTTGCTGACCGATTTCGGCAAGGAAACGCTGAAGGACCGTTATTTGCTGCCCGGCGAGAGCTATCAGGATTTGTTCGTGCGCGTTGCTTCCGCTTACGCTGATGATCAGCCGCATGCGCAGCGGCTATATGATTATATCAGCCGCTTGTGGTTCATGCCGTCGACGCCGGTTCTGTCGAACGGCGGTACGGGTCGCGGCCTTCCGATCAGCTGTTACCTCAATTCAGTGCCCGACAGCCTCGAAGGGATCGTCGAGACATGGAACGAAAATGTCTGGCTTGCCTCGCGCGGTGGTGGGATCGGAACCTATTGGGGCGCAGTGCGCGGCATCGGCGAGCCGGTCGGGCTGAATGGCAAGACCAGCGGCATCATTCCTTTCGTCCGCGTGATGGATTCGCTGACGCTGGCGATTTCGCAGGGCTCGCTGCGTCGCGGTTCGGCGGCCTGCTATCTCGACGTCTCGCATCCCGAGATCGAGGAATTCCTCGAAATCCGCAAACCGTCGGGCGATTTCAACCGCAAGGCGCTCAATCTTCACCACGGCGTGCTGCTGACCGATGCTTTCATGGAAGCCGTCCGGGCGGGCGAGGAATGGAATTTGCTGTCACCCAAGGACGGCAGCATTCGCGCCACCGTCGATGCGCGCAGCCTATTTCAGAAGCTTGTCGAAACACGCCTTGCAACGGGCGAGCCCTATATCGTCTTTGCCGACACAGTGAACCGGACGATGCCCCGGCATCACCGCGAACTGGGCCTCAAGGTTTCGACTTCGAACCTGTGCAGCGAAATCACGCTCCCCACCGGTCGCGACCATCTCGGCAACGACCGCACCGCCGTCTGCTGCCTGTCATCGCTCAACCTCGAAACCTGGGACCAATGGAACGGCGACAAGCAGTTCATCGAGGACGTCATGCGCTTCCTCGACAATGTCCTGACCGACTATATCGACCGTGCGCCGCCCGAAATGGCGCGCGCCAAATATAGCGCCAGCCGTGAACGCTCGGTCGGTTTGGGCGTCATGGGCTTTCACAGCTTTCTGCAGGCGCGCAACCTGCCGTTCGAAGGCGCGATGGCAAAGTCGTGGAATCTGAAGATTTTCAAGTATATCTCGACTGCCGCGAACGAAGCCTCGATGATGTTGGCGACCGAACGCGGTGCCTGCCCCGACGCCGAGGAACGCGGCGTGATGGAGCGGTTCAGTTGCAAGATGGCCATCGCGCCGACGGCATCGATCAGCATCATCTGCGGCGGGACGAGTGCGTGCATCGAGCCGAT
>JANLWD010000309.1:0-1528 GCA_031364345.1 Sphingomonas sp. | reverse complement strand
TGGCCGAGGATGACACCGGGCAGCGTTTCGACTTCGGTGTCGGTCATCGTCGCACGCTGAATTTGGGCAAAGTTTTTGACCTGTGCCTGCGCAAATTCAATATCGATGATGTCTTGGCGGTTCAGGCTGTCGATGCACTCGTCGATCTCGCTTTGCGACAGGCGGTAGCTTTCGCGATCGAGGCCGTCGAACTTTATCGACAAATCACGCACTGCCGCATCCCCGCGCGCTTCGATGTCGGCCAGCGTTGCTTCGACTGTCGCACGCACGTTTGCGTCGATTGCCGCTTTCTGATCGGCCATTTTGCCGCGTTTCAGCCATTCCGCCATCTTCAGCCTCCGGTTTTCAGGTCAGCGAACACATCGATGCCCAGTTGATTCAACAGATCGGGGATGTCGATCATCACCCAATTTTCATTCAGCATGCCGCTCTCGGCCCGCCAAAAATCCATGACACGCATCGTGACGCCGCGATTGGTTGCATCGATGCCCATCCAGCCGTCGCCTTTGTGCGTTGCCGTAATGCTCGGCCAGCCAGTCGACGCGACGAACGCTCCATTGCCGAACCGCGCACGGTGATTGCCGCCGACACGGTCGGGAAACGCCGTGAGGAAAGGAGTTGCGTGGCCGCGCTCATAATCGGCAAATCCGCGAAACGTGCCGATGGGTGCGGGACCGAACCACCAGAAATCCTCGGCAAAGAAATTGCGCATGTTCATCGTTTTCAACGAACCATCGAATTTCATCAGACCGCTGATCATCGCTTCGACGATTTGAAGGCTTTGTGCGCCATCGCCCGTCGGCCAGATCCCGTCGCCGCGCAACGGTCCGGGCGCCATCACGTCGGGGCCGAGCGGCTTCATCAGCGGCCAGACGCCCGCTTGCAGCATGAGTGAAGCAAGGTCGAGCAGGACGATCGTTTCGGCCACCTTGCCATCCTGCCATTGCTGGAAGCAGCCGAAGCGAAGGTAGGCGACGCAATTGGTTGGCGGAATGCCGAACAACGGTGCAACGAACCGTCCGAAGATATGACCACTCGATGCAGTCCAGTCGGCACCATTAAATTGCCCGCGCACGGCAATGTCGGCACGGACGTCGGCACCCGGAAACGCAGACCACACGGGTTGGAGCAGCGCTTTGTCGGCCGCCGGCCCGCCATCGACACGATCGACGGGTCGGCAGCAATTCAGGACGTGATCGTCGCGCAATCTGGCAATGGCGTCATCGGCGAAAATCCCACGCGGGTCGCAGTTGGCTAAAGAAGGAAGCGTCATGTTGCCATATTGACTGCGAATGCAAAACGCTGCAACTCGAAAGTCATGAGCGACCCAGTGATGATGACTGACAATTTGACCGTTGCCGCAATGGAAGCGCGGGTCGTCCGCTATGCCGACCTCAAGCCATGTTACAATGCTTTCATCGACACGCGGACACCGGGTTCGGAAGCCAAGGAAAATTTTACGATCATCGGGCCGGGTGTGTCCGAAAACCCAGCGCAGCATGTGCATATCGCCGAACCACATGGTTTC
>JANLWD010000280.1:0-10970 GCA_031364345.1 Sphingomonas sp. | reverse complement strand
GATCGTCAGCACGCGTTCGCCGGGATCGATCATTTTCGACAGGGCGTTGAGCATCGTTGTCTTACCCGAACCCGTACCGCCCGAAATGACGATATTGAAACGGCAAGCACCCGCGATTTTCAGTGCGGTCGACATTTTTTCGGACATCGACCCACCCTTGGCCATCATATCGAGCGTGATCGGCTTGGCGGAAAATTTACGAATCGAGATCGCCGTGCCGCGGAGCGACAGCGGTGGCACGATGACGTTGACGCGTGACCCGTCAGCAAGACGGGCGTCGGCGAGCGGCGTCGTCTGGTCAACGCGGCGACCCACCGAATTACAGATGCGCTGGGCAATCTGAAACAGGTGCGCTTCGTCGCGAAACTGGATCGGCGCGATCAGCAACTTGCCCTTTTGTTCGATATATGTCTGATCGGGACCGTTGACCATGATGTCGGTGATCGTCGGATCGCTCAGCAATTCTTCGAGCGGCCCGAGCCCGAGCAGTTCGTCGACTAGCACTTTTTCAAGCGCAAATTGCTCGCGCCGGTTCAGCGTGAATTTGAGTTCGGCAAGGACCTCGCCGATGATCGGCCGGAATTCTTCGGCCAACTCTTCTTTGTTCAGAGTCGATGCGGCTTCCGGATCGACCCGTTCGAGCAGGCGGGGGAGCACCTGCTCCTTGATTTTGTGGACGCTGGCCTCAAACCCTTCGGCTTTCGGCGCAGCTTCCATGTCATTGGCCTGCCGCTCGTTCAGCCGCGACATCGCATCCGAATGGTCCGGCAGCGCGGGTTCGGCAAGCGCGCCCGGAAGCGGGACCGAATCAAGCGGCGGGAATTGCTTGCCGCCTTCGTCGGGAGCAACCGCGCCACCGCCCTGCATGGGGCGGGCAACGCCGAACGCCGGACGATTGCCCGTTGGCGTCCCGCTTGCTCCACCGCGTTTTCCGAATGCGCTCATGCTTTACCCTGCAATTACGAGTGCCACGAAAAACAACGGGTGGCGAAGTAGGGTGAATAGAACGGAAACTTTTACAATATCCTAACTTGCCGGATAGAGAGGATTAATCCTCCGAAACGGATGCTTTACTGACAGGCAATGACGGCGACGTTGCCTCGCGTCGCAGCAGTTCGAGTTTGCGGTCGATGCCGTAAGCATAACCTCCCGGCGTGCCGTCGGTGCGGATCACGCGGTGGCATGGCACGAGCACGGCAACGGCATTGGCACCATTGGCCGAACCGGTCGCGCGGACTGCGCCAGGCTTTCCCACTGCGGCTGCAATCTGGGCATAGCTGCGCGTTTCACCCGGCGGGATTGCCATCAGCTGTTGCCAGACCGCTTGCTGAAACGCCGTACCGGCGATGTCGAGGGGCAGGGCAGGCATGTGGGCAGGGTCATTTACCGCAGCGACGGCAGATGCCACCAGAGCGGCCATAGCGGCATCGCCCGCTTCGATCGTTGCGCGGGGAAAGCGCGCGTTAAGTTCGCTTTCGTCCTCATCGAATGACAATCGGCAAATGCCTTTGTCAGTTGCAGCGAGCAGCATTTTGCCCAGCGACGTGTCCGCCACGGCCCAGCGGATCGTCACATCGGCTCCGCCATTGCGCCATGCACTGGGTGTCATGCCCAATCGTCCTTTTGTTTCTGCATAGAATCGGCTCGGCCCCGAATAACCTGCTGCATAAATCGCATCGGTTACCGATCCAGCGCCATCGAGAGCAGCTTCGGCGCGTCGTGCCCTGATTGCGCGCGCATAGGCCGCAGGCGTTACGCCCATGTCACGTTTGAACAGTCGATGAAAATGATGCGGGGCATAACCGACGTGTGCTGCGAGCGATTCGAGATTTGGTGCGTCCTCCCGCGATTCGATCAATGCCACGGCTGCTGCAACTGCATCCCGATCGCGCCCAACTTCATCGGGCTTGCAGCGAAGGCAGGCGCGAAACCCGGCAGCACGTGCTTCTGCCGCATCGGCGTGGAAAGTGACATTTTCACGCTTGGGATGCCGCGCGGCGCAACTCGGTTTGCAATAGATGCCGGTCGTCGTGACGGCGCCCACAAAACGCCCGTCGAACGAACGGTCACGCGCGGAGAACGCAGCCCAGGCCACATCGGGGTCGATGATGTTCATGCCGGGTGGGTTAGCAGCTGAGGAATGGCCCGGCTTCCCGAAACTTGCGGTCAAAGCGCCTCAGGCAAAAACCTCTTCGAGGAAGCCGACTGCCGCGCGCCATGACCGGCGGTCGGCATTGGCGTCATATTGCAGCCCGCGTTCGGGCATATTCGCCTCAGCGGCTGTGTAGGCGTGCATCGCATGGCCAAAGCCAAGGAGTTGCCAGTCGGCCTTTGCCGCCGTCAGCTCGGTTGCCACCATTTCGACATCGGCGGGTTTGGCCATCGGGTCTTCCCAGCCGTGAAGAATCAAAATCTTTGTCGAAATTTCTGCCTGCGCGCCGAACGCAGGTGGAGCGAAGATGCCATGGATGCTGACCGCGCCCAGCACATCGGTTGTCCCCGAGCGCGCAACGTCGAGCGCACACAGACCGCCGAAGCAATATCCCATGATGGCAATCTTCGTCGCATCAACAGCGTCATGACCTTTTGCAAACGCCACTGCCGCCATCAGTCGCTGGCGCAGCATCGCGCGGTCGGCCATGAACGGCATCATGAGGTGCGAATGGTCGGTTGCGTCCGCTGCGCCGCGCTTGCCCTTTCCGTAAACATCAATGGCATTGCCGACATAGCCAAGTGCGGCCATCTTGTTTGCGGTCGCGCGCTCATGGTCGCTTTGTCCCGACCACTGATGTGCGATCAGAACAGCGGGGGCAGGGCCGGTTGTATCGGGCAGGGCCACATAGGCTTCGCAAATTTCGGTACCGTCCTGATAATCGACATAAGTCATGATGAGCTCCGCATGCTGGTTTGAATATGCTTGTCGCGTCTGGGGTAGCGGCGCAGGAAATGAATGATGAGCATCATGCCGATAACCGACGGTGCGGCCCACAGGACCGGATTGAAAGCGAGATGCGGGAGATGTGCAATCAGGCCGACTGACAAAAATGCGGTATAAGCCGCCATGCCCGTCGCCACCATCGCTTTCAGATGTTCGGGAATGTAATCGGCCGGGCCACGAGCAGCCTTAAAAATATACCAGAGATAGGTCAGTGTTGTGCCGAAGCCGAGCGCCGCGACAAGCACCATCAACGGCTGGTCCAATATGATCCCGTGCGCAAAGCAATTGATCCCCGTCACCAGCACCGCCAGTTGCAGTGCGACCATCGTCCAGTGCCGGTTCGCGTCATGATTGCGCTTGTTCGCGATCATCTGAAGCCCGTAACGCGTCATGCTCATCGTCAGCAGCGCGAGATAAATCATCATCCAGCCAAGGAGGCCGCGGTACAGCGTGTCGTCGGTCAATTGCGGATGCATCGCGGTCGGCCAGACAACCGACAGGCTTCCCATTCCCAGTGCCTGAAAACCAGCGACATAGATCGACGCCGAAAACACGCGTCCCCAGTATCGATGGCGAGGCCCGCCCTTTCGCGTCGCGATCGTCCCCCAAAAGCTCGTCAGGGCAACGATTCCAGCGCCAATGTGGACGGCAAGAAACAAATGAAACAGCCACGGCATGCCACGCAGCATGAGTGAGCGAGTTCGGCTTCGCAAGACCCCTGACTACCTTGCATCGCCGCAAATCGGATGCTAGTCGCGCGCCATTCCTGCTACCGGACGCATCGCCGTCCTTTCGTGCGCAGGGCTTAAACGTCGATTAAAGGACAAGATCACGCGTGGAGAATTCCGGCGCCATTCAGGCTAGCCTTTCGGGGCGTTATGCGTCGGCGCTGTTCGACCTTGCTCGCGATGCCCGGTCGATCGAACGCGTCGAATCAAGTCTGACGACGCTCGAGGCAGCGATCGCGACGTCCGACGAAATGCGTCGCCTCGTCGCCAGCCCGCTTGTGGCGCGCAGCGCTGCAGCTGACGCAATCAAAGCCGTGTCGTCGTCGCTGAAGCTCGATGGGCTGACGACGAGCTTCCTCGGCGTCCTCGCCAACAACCGTCGCTTGTCACAAATCGGCAAGGTCATCGCTTCGTTCCGCGAGCTGGCTGCCCATTACCGTGGCGAGACCAGTGCGACCGTTACGACCGCGCACGGCCTATCCGACGCGCAAGTCATTGCTCTCAAGGCGAAGCTCAAGGCGCGCGTCGGTCGCGATGTCGCCATCACTACAAAGACTGATACCGCGATCCTCGGTGGGCTGATTGTCAAAATCGGATCACAACTGATCGACGGGTCGATCCGCACCAAATTGAACACGCTCGCGCACGCGATGAAAGGCTGAGTTAGAACGATGGATATCCGCGCCGCTGAAATTTCCCGCGTCATCAAGGAACAGATTGCATCCTTTGGCACCGAAGCCGAAGTCTCCGAAACCGGGCAGGTTCTGTCGGTCGGCGACGGCATCGCGCGTATCCACGGCCTCGACAATGTCCAAGCTGGTGAAATGGTCGCCTTTGCCAACGGCGTGCAGGGCATGGCGCTCAACCTTGAAGCGGACAATGTCGGTGTCGTGATTTTCGGGTCTGACTCGGAAATCAAGGAAGGCGATGTCGTCAAGCGGACCGGCACGATTGTGGACGTCCCCGTTGGCCGTGGCTTGCTCGGTCGCGTGGTCGACGGCCTCGGCAATCCGATCGACGGCAAGGGCCCCATTGTTTCAGACCAGCGCAGCCGCGTCGAAGTCAAAGCACCGGGCATCATCCCGCGCCAGTCGGTGCACGAACCCGTGCAGACCGGCCTCAAGGCGCTCGACGCGCTCGTCCCCGTTGGCCGTGGCCAGCGCGAATTGATCATCGGTGACCGCCAGACCGGCAAGACTGCCGTCGCCATCGATACCTTCATCAACCAGAAAGAGGCGCACAAAGGTACCAACGACGCCGACAAGCTGTTCTGCATTTATGTTGCCATCGGCCAGAAGCGTTCGACCGTGGCGCAGATCGTCCGCGCGCTCGAAGAAAATGGCGCGATGGAATATTCGATCGTGGTTGCCGCGACCGCGTCGGAGCCCGCCCCGCTGCAGTTCCTCGCGCCCTACACCGGCTGCGCGATGGGCGAATATTTCCGCGACAATGGCATGCACGCGCTGATTGTTTACGACGATCTGTCGAAGCAGGCCGTTGCCTATCGCCAGATGTCGCTGTTACTGCGCCGTCCGCCGGGCCGCGAAGCCTATCCTGGCGACGTTTTCTATCTGCACAGCCGTTTGCTCGAGCGTGCAGCCAAGCTGAACAAGGACAATGGTTCGGGCTCACTCACTGCGCTGCCAATCATCGAAACGCAGGCCGGCGACGTGTCGGCCTATATCCCGACCAACGTGATTTCGATCACTGATGGTCAGATTTTCCTCGAAACCGACTTGTTTTTCCAGGGCATTCGCCCCGCGATCAACGTGGGTCTGTCAGTATCGCGCGTGGGTTCCGCCGCGCAGACCAAAGCGATGAAGAAAGTCTCGGGCTCGATCAAACTCGAACTCGCGCAATATCGCGAAATGGCGGCATTCGCGCAATTCGGTTCGGACCTCGACGCCTCGACGCAGAAGCTGCTCAATCGCGGCGCACGTCTGACTGAGTTGCTCAAGCAGAAGCAGTTCAACCCGATGCCGTTCGAAGAGCAGACCGCGTCGATTTTCGCGGGCACCAACGGCTATCTCGACAACATCCCCGTCAGCGAGGTGACGCGCTACGAAGAAGCGATGATCGCCGATCTTCGCGCCAATCATGCCGGTGTGCTCAAGACGATTCGCGATACCAAGGATTTGGGCGACGAGGCAAAATCGGGGCTGAAGTCAGCGCTTGACGCCTTTGCGAAGACGTTTGCGTAAGTGGCCAGCCTCAAAGCCCTAAAAGTCCGCATCGGCTCGGTGAAGTCGACGCAGAAGATTACCAAGGCGATGAAGATGGTCGCGGCGGCAAAACTGCGTCGGGCGCAGGAAGCCGCGGTTGCCGGTCGTCCCTATGCCGAAAAGCTCGAAGCTGTCATGGCATCGCTCGCGTCGAAAGTGACCGTGAGCGCGTCGTCACCGAAGCTGCTCGCAGGCACTGGCAAGGATCAGGTCCACCTTATCGTCGTTGCAACGTCCGAGCGCGGGCTTGCGGGCGCGTTCAACACCAACATCGTTCGCGCCGCCCGCAAGAAAGCCGAAGAGCTGGAAGCGGCGGGCAAGACCGTTCTTTTCTATCTTGCAGGCAAAAAAGGCCGTGTTCTCAAGCGTTTTTATCCGAAAAGTGTCCTGCATGATCAGGAAGTGGGACATATCAAGAAGCTTGCTTTCTCAGATGCCCAAATTGTCGCCGAAGATCTGATGGTGCGTTACGAAGCAGGTGCTTTCGACGTCGCGCATTTGTTCTTCGCTAAGTTCCAGTCGGCACTGGTGCAGAACCCGACCGGCATTCAGATCATTCCGGTGCCGCTTTCGACTGCATCCGCTGCACCTACCGCGTCGTTGGCCGCAGTCGAATATGAACCCGACGAGGAAACCATCCTTGCCGACCTGCTCCCGCGCAACATCGCGATTCAGGTGTTCCGTGCGATGCTCGAAAATGCAGCCTCCGAACAGGGCAGCCGCATGACCGCGATGGACAACGCGACGCGCAACGCCGGCGACATGATCAACCGCCTGACCATCCAGTATAACCGTACACGTCAGGCGGCGATTACGACCGAACTGATCGAAATTATCGCTGGCGCTGAAGCGCTCTAAACCGACACGAAAGCAGGAACGAAAATGGCAACCGCAGCTCCCACCGCAAAAAAGCCCGCCGCCAAGAAGGCCGCAGCCCCTAAAGTTGCCGCACCCAAGGCAACCGCCCCCCTGCAGACATCGAACAACGTCGGCGCGATTTCGCAGGTTATCGGCGCCGTCGTTGACGTGACCTTCGAGGATCAGCTTCCGGCGATTCTTTCGGCGCTGGAGACCGACAACAACGGCGTCCGCGTCGTTCTCGAAGTCGCGCAGCACTTGGGCGAGAACACTGTGCGCACGATTGCGATGGAAGCGACCGAAGGCCTCACCCGTGGCCAGCGCGTTGTCGATACCGGCTCGCAAATCCGTATGCCCGTCGGCCCGATGACACTCGGCCGCATCATGAACGTCATTGGCGAGCCCATCGACGAGCGCGGCCCCATTGGCGCAACGTTGACTGCGCCAATTCATGCGAAGGCTCCTGAGTTCGTCGACCAGTCGACCGAAAGTGCGATTCTGGTGACCGGTATCAAGGTCATCGACTTGCTCGCACCTTATGCGCGCGGCGGCAAGATTGGCTTGTTCGGCGGCGCGGGCGTCGGCAAGACCGTGCTCATTCAGGAACTGATCAACAACATTGCCAAGGGCCATGGCGGCGTTTCGGTGTTCGCAGGCGTCGGTGAGCGCACCCGCGAAGGCAATGATCTTTATCATGAATTTCTCGATGCGGGCGTCATCGCCAAGGATGCCGACGGCAATCCGACGCCCGAAGGATCGAAGGTCGCACTCGTGTTCGGCCAGATGAACGAACCACCCGGCGCGCGTGCCCGTGTTGCGCTCTCGGGCCTCACGATCGCCGAATATTTCCGCGATACCGAGGGCCAAGACGTGCTGTTCTTCGTCGACAACATCTTCCGCTTTACGCAAGCGGGTTCGGAAGTGTCGGCGCTGCTCGGACGCATCCCGTCAGCCGTGGGCTATCAGCCGACGCTCTCGACCGACATGGGCGCGCTGCAGGAACGCATCACGTCGACCAACAAGGGCTCGATCACGAGCGTCCAGGCGATCTACGTCCCCGCGGACGATTTGACCGATCCTGCGCCTGCGACGTCATTTGCTCACTTGGATGCGACGACCACGCTCAACCGCGCAATTTCGGAACTGGGCATTTATCCGGCGGTCGATCCGCTCGATTCGACCAGCCGCGTTCTGACGCCCGCCGTTGTTGGCCAGGAACATTATGATACCGCCCGTAAGGTGCAGGAAACGCTGCAGAAATATAAATCGCTGCAGGACATCATTGCCATCCTTGGTATGGATGAGCTTAGTGAGGATGACCGCCTGACCGTCAGCCGCGCGCGCAAGATTCAGAAGTTCCTGAGCCAACCGTTCCACGTCGCCGAAGTCTTCACCGGCATCAGTGGCAAGTTCGTGCAAGTCGAAGACACAGTGAAGTCGTTCAAAGCTGTGGTCGATGGCGAATATGACCACCTCCCCGAAGCAGCGTTCTACATGGTCGGCGGCATCGACGAAGCCGTCGCCAAAGCGCAGAAGCTGGCCGAGGACGCCTAAGTGGCTGACCTCCACTTCGAACTCGTGACGCCCGAACGCGCCGTGCTCAGCACCGATGCGCATATGGTCGTCGTGCCTGGCAGCGAGGGTGACATGGGCATTCTCGCGGGCCACGCGCCAGTGATGACGACGATCCGCGACGGCGAAATCCGGATCTATTCGAATCCGACAACCGTGGTGCAGAGCATTACCGTTGCGGGCGGGTTTGCCGAAGTCAATGAAAAAGGGCTCACGGTTTTGGCGGAGCAGGCGTCAATAATCGGCTGACTGTCGGTTTATAGTTGTCCGAACTCGCGCAATTGTTGCGGGCATTTTTGTTTCAAGCTCGCGACCAGGCGGCTAAATTCGTGTGTCGTTTTGGCTTTCTGTCCGAACGTGTCCGCAACGGCGCGCAATTTTTCGCCCGGCACGGTTGTGATTGTGCCTTTCGAGCACAAGTTGGCCACTTGCGTTGGCGCGATTTCGCTTGCGATCAGCCGCACAGGCCGATTCCGTAAATCGCCATGGTTAAATACGAGGTCGCGGCCGAATTGTACGGCGTCGGTGTCGATGATTGCGATGTCGGTGCCGAGGCTGGTGAATTTTCGGTCAAGTTGGGCATAGCCGCTCGAGAACGACGAATATTGCCACAAAAGCCACGGCGCAGCGACGACGATGGTGAGTGCGCTCGCGAGTTGCAGATGTCGAGCGTTGGCAAGGCCGATACGTTGTAATACGGCCCAGCCTGCAACGGCGAGCAGGCACAAAAGCCCGATGACTCCGTGTGCATATCGGTAGCCGAGCCCATGTCCCTGATATGCCGACAGAAACAGTTTTACGGCAAATGGCATGATGCACGCCGCCACAAATGCGATCAGGAGGAAATTCCTGTCGCGCCAGGCCACCCGAACACCGACAAAAGCAAGCGGGACGACGAGCAAATGCTGCCAGGTGACGAACCTGACGATGTTGGCGGCCGTGTTCGATATCGAGGCGGTGACCGTTTGCGCTCGCAGCGTCCCGCTGGCAATTTCCAGCGCATCGAGGTGCGCCTTCACCATTTTCCCGCCACCCAAAGACCACGACAAAACATAGTCGTAACGATGCCAAAAGACGACGAACGCGATATAGGAAACGCCGAAAATCGCAGTCCATCGCCATTTGCGTTCGATCGCCAGCACCATGATGAACGGCGCGACAAACATCGGGTGAAACGCTGTTTTATGCAGGCCCGTCGCAAGGAAGCCAATGAATAACGCCGCGAGATAGCCTTTGCGATCGCGGCGCATGAATAGGGAGAGCCAAACCATGTTGAGCGCGAGATGCCCTGACATGGCGTATGTCGTCATGCTGTTCGCCCACATTTGCGTCGAGCACAGATAAAATATGATCGTCAGCGTCTGAAGATCACGCCGATCAGGCCACAAACGCGCCGATACATGCCAGGTCGCAACCATCCCGACGACCGCAAGCAGTGGCGACGTCAGCGAGACCAGACCGAGTTTCAGCAAGAGTGCATGAAAAATCGCATTGACCGGTTTGTAATCGGAAACGATCGTTCCCGGTTGAAGCCGGTTGATCTGAAAATTATCGTTTAATGCACGCGCGAATTCCAACCAGTCCGCAGGCAGAACAGTGGCAAGATTCCCATCGGCCAAGGTGGTAGCATCGAGCATGACCATCTGTTCGTCACGGCTCATGTTGTAACCGTGGAGAATCAGCGCATGGCCAATCGCTCCGCCCGCAATGATCAAAACCGCCCCGGCAAGCAGAAGCAGACGAAGAGGCGGATCGACCAGGATCGAGCTTGCAGTATATGATTTCGAGCGCGCGCAGACAGCAAGCAGAACAAGCACGAGCACGATCATCACCAGATCTTGGCTGATGAAAAAATATCCTGTCAGATTTCCAACGGATAAAAACGCGACGACCGAAACGATCAGAAGGAAAGTGACCGTCGCATCCAGCATATTTGACCACAGCGAGCGGGCAGGTGCGACGGTTGCGTGCATCAGAAGCTACTAGGCAAAACTGCTTAACGGCACGCTAACTTTGCGCCGGGGGCGATCATGTCGGTTGTGCGCTCAGACGAAACTATACGGATCGACATCAACAGCGACACGAACACTTTTCGGCAATTCGACCTGAACCAGCCAGCTGCGCAGCCGCGCTTGTACGTCAATCGAGCGCCGCGCATGCACCAACAGTCGTTGCCGGTGCCGTCCTCTCAGCATGGCAAGCGGAGCAGGAGCGGGGCCGTAGGTTTCCATACCATCGACTGTGGGTGCCGCGCGTGCGATTGCTTTGGCGGCCGCTTCGGCATCACGCAGAATTTCGGATGACACGATGATTGCGGCGAGGCGTCCGAATGGTGGTGCGTTGGCAACACGCCGGCTTTCGGTTTCCGCGGCGTAAAAAGAATCGGAGTCGCCCGAAATAAGTGCGCGGATTACTGGTGCGTCGGGATCATGCGTCTGGACAAAAACACGACCGGGTTTGACATCGCGACCAGCGCGTCCCGCGACTTGGGCAATTTGCTGAAAACTGCGCTCGGCAGCGCGCAGGTCACCACCCTGAAGCCCGAGATCGGCATCGATCACGCCGACAAGCGTCAAGTTCGGGAAGTGATAACCCTTCGTCACGAGTTGCGTCCCGATGACGATATCGATTGCGCCGGCTTCCATGCGGCCC
>JANLWD010000277.1:0-3822 GCA_031364345.1 Sphingomonas sp. | reverse complement strand
TTCATTGGCCCTGGCATTGCCGCGAAAAAGGGTGCTGTTGCCATCGTGATCCGCTCGATCGGATCTGACCATGGACGCGGGCCACACACGGGCGTCACCAATTTTCCCAAGGGTGTGGCCCCGATTCCGGCGGCCGCTCTTTCGGTTTCCGATGCAGACAATCTTGAACGGATGGTTGCTCGTGGCAAACCGGTGCTGCTGCATCTGATCCTGACGCCGCGCCAGATTGGCATGACCGAGTCGGGCAACGTCATTGCAGAAGTGCCGGGCCGTGATCCCCAGGCGGGAATCGTGCTGATCGGCGGGCATCTTGACAGCTGGGACCTGGGCACTGGAGCAATCGACGATGGTGCAGGCATTGCGATCACGGCCGCCGCGGCAAAGCGGTTGCTCGACGGCCCGACACCCCGCCGGACGATTCGCGTCGTCTGGTTCGGTGCCGAGGAAGTCGGCGTCTTCGGCGGCGAGGCTTATGCCAAAGCACATGGCAGCGAAAACCACGCATTTGCGGCCGAATCCGATTTCGGCGCAGATCGTATCTGGCGGCTGCAGACGAATTTCCCGGAAAGCGCAAAAGCGGTTGGCGACCGCATTCATGCAGCACTTCTTCCGCTCGGAATCGTGCGTGGCACGGCAAAAGCAGGCGACGGTGCCGACATCGAGCCGATCCTCAAACTCGGCAAAAGCTCGGCTGTCGACCTCAACCAGACCGGCACACGTTATTTCGATATTCACCACACACCAGAAGACACACTTGAGCGCGTGGACATTGCACAACTGCGTCAGAACGTCGCGGCGTGGACCGCGATGCTCGCCATTGTCGCCAATGCACCTGAAAATCTGCTGCAAACCACACTGAAAAAGTAGGTTATTTTTGGATTTCGTGTAAATTCAGTAGCTTAGGACACACCGAGGCATAAATTAGGCATTGACGCGGCCAATTGTGGCACTACTGAGGCAAATAGCGACGGCATTGGGCCGCCCGCATGTGTGCTTTTCCCAAGGAAACCCATAGCATGAAGAAGTTCACTCTCGTTCTCGCAGCCACTGGCCTCCTCGCTCTGTCGGCTTGCAACAAGACACCTGAAGCGCAGAACGTCATTGACGCCGGCGACAACGCCATGAGCGAAATCGCGAACACTGCCGACAACCTCGAAGCGACTGCCGACAATGCAACCGCAAATGTTGCTGCGACTGCAGAAAACGCGACGGATGCCGTTTCGAACGCCGCCGACAACGCAACGGCCGCGATCGAAAACAAGGTTGAAGCCGTTACCAAGTAAGCATGTGCTGACCTGACGTCTAAACAAATTGGGGCGCTTGGTTTTCGGACCGGGCGCCCTTTTTATTCGTCCGTACCGCGCTTCAATCCATACGGCTCCAGCAATGCCCACACGTGCGACGGCACCATCGATTTGACTCGCCGTGGTCGTTCGCGCCGTAAATGAATGACCGTTTCTGCCGCCTTCATCTCAATGCGTGTCCGTGCAAATTCGAGCCCGCGCGGACCGAAACGCGGCATGATCCAGCTAACGATCGGACGCACCCAATCGGGCATTCGCCGCAACGGCAATCCGCCAGCCGCACGCTCGACGTTGGCGATAAATCCTTTGACAGCGCCCGCACGCTTACCCGCACTGTCCAGCGGCATCGCGATCATTTCGTCGCCAAGCAGCGCTGCCAGCTCTTCGCCGCGCTCGTTCCGGACGATCAACCACTGATCGCCCCGTCCCGCCATATAACCCACGGTAATGTCGGCAAGCACATTGGTGTAGTCGACGCATGTCCGGCAAGTCAGCGGAAAGAAGTCGGGCGCAAGTTGCGAAATCGGAAGCTGGAGAAACGGAACCAGCTGTTCGCGCCCGTCAGCAAAGCGCAATTCAACATGATAATCGGCACGGAATTCGAGATATGTGATGCTATCGGGGTCTTCATCAAGCAGCGCCAGAAATTCATGGAACCGGTCGGTCGTCGTATTGTCCGAACACGGCGTGCCGACGACAAAAATCCGTTCAAATCCCAACGTCTTTTCCAGAGCGCGGAGCGCGTGAACCTGACACGGAACGCCGATTATCCCGACCCGCTTGTGACCCGCCGCCCGTGCGGGTTCGAGCAGTGCAAGGAGCGGCGCATATCCCATGCGCATCCCTCGCACTTTTATCATTTGTTCGGGGCGCGTGATGATTACAGGGACGCCGCGCCAATGATCGCGCGGATCGGCCGCGAGCGTTAGGATCGCATCGACAGCGCCTGTTTCGAGCAGCCGTTCGCCCAGTCGTGTCGTAATTCCGGTCCATTGCGCTCCGGGCAACGGCGCTCGTAATCGCGCCCGGACCATCCGGCGAAACGGACCGAAGTAAAGTTCGTCGCGCCGCTCGGGATCGCGTGCTCGGCCATGGACGCGCGTTTCGAGCGCGGGATAGTCGGGCTTGATGAATTGACATGCCTGGCCACAGCGTTTCGCGTCGGCAGTTCGTGAAACGCCACAGTCGGTGCACAAATCGCGCGGCACTGCTGTTGCGATGGACGGAGCAAGGATGCCAGGATCGTCAAACATGACGCGCTATGCACAACGCAGTGCGGTCTTGTCGATGGTCGTAACTCGGGATCCGCGCAGCGCTCAGCCTGCCATGAAAGCACCATCGACCGGAAAAATCCCTCCGGCACAATAGCTTGCTTCGTCACTTGCGAGGAAAGTCACCATATTCGCGACTTCCTCGTTTCGGCCATATCGCCCCATCGGGATGAGCGCCGTAAATCCATTGCGGGCAAGCGATGGATCAGTCGGCGATGCCTGCCGCTCGACCGATTCCATCATTCGGTTATCGATCGGCCCAGGTGCAACCGAATTTACACGAATGCCCAGTGGCGCGAGCTCGATCGCGGCGACGTGAACCAGTCCGTTGATCCCGTGCTTGCTGGCGGCATAGGCCGCGAGGCCAGCCACGCCGACGCTCCCTGCAACCGATGCCGTGGCAATGATTGAGCCGCCACCGCGTGCCTGCATCGGCGCAACCGCGTGCTTTATCGCAAGCCATGTCCCCCGGATGTTGGCTGCCTGTACCGCGTCGAATTCGTCGACCGTAATTGCCGTTAGCGGCTTTATCGACCCTTCCGATCCCGCGTTGGCGAACACGATATCGACACCACCAAACCGCGCAATCGTTGCCGAAAACAGTGCGATCACATCGGCTTCGACTGACGGGTCGCCAATTGTTGTGGCGACGCGATCGCCGCCGTTCAGTGGTCCGACGACTGCCATCAGACGCGCCTGATCACGTCCATGCAGCATGACACGCGCGCCCTCATCGAGAAATTTGCGCGCCGTTGCCGAGCCGATCCCGCCACTGGCCCCCGTAATGATGGCCACTTTTCCTTCAAGTCTTGGCACGATGTTCCTCCTGTTTACCCCATGAAAGCGCCCAGGTGCGGATAGTGTCAACAAAGGTGTCAGGCACAGGCATCCCCCTCACCTCGCCCACAAAAACCTCCCCTGTGGCACCATCGATACTGATCAAATCACCCGCGACGATACGCTTGGCACCAGCGATAAATGCACCATCGACGATATCGATGCCGGCGCCACACACTGCCGCAATGCCCCATTCGCGTGCGACCAGCGCGGCGTGACTCATTGCTCCGCCCGTAGCCGTGAGGATGCCGACCGAAACCCCCATACCATGGACATCGTCAGGACTGGTTTCGCGGCGCACCAGTATGACCGGATCTCCCGCATCGGCCATGTCGATCGCGGCATCGCAGTCGAACGCTACCCGACCCGACACCAGTCCGGGCGACACACCGAGGCCGTGAGCAGCTGCG
>JANLWD010000260.1:0-19242 GCA_031364345.1 Sphingomonas sp. | reverse complement strand
AGGCACGTCGACATCGACAGCGGGCAGGGCATCGAAATCGATGGGCGTTGCGCTGTCGTCTTTGCGATACGCCGTGATGCTTCGGAATGTGAGCCAGTCGGTCGGATTGACTTCACCGAACAAGGACACGCCCCAGCTTTCAACATCCTGTTTCGGCGCCACGAGCGCGCCGCGACTGTCGTAAACATTCGTGAGAACCGGTGCGGCGGTAAAAAGGCTCGGGATCAGGCGGTGGCCGCCGCGCGCGTTGCTTTTGTCTTTGGTGTAATCGCCCGAGAGGCGGATAAATGCATCGGTGGCATGAATTTCGGCAGTCAGGCGGCCCGCATAAATATCCTTGTTATAATTGTCCTGCCCGGTCGTCAGGTTTTTGCCGAACCCGCCGCGGCTCAACCGTGCGAACGAGCCGCCGACGCGGACAGTGCCGTCGCCAATCGGCAAGCCTGCTGTGACGACGCCATCCGCCTGATTGTCGGTGCCATAGGTTCCGCGCAGCGCCAGCGACGGCGATGCACCGATCCGCTTGGTCACATATTTGACTGCGCCGCCTATGGTGTTGCGACCGTAAAGTGTCCCCTGCGGCCCGCGCAGCACTTCGATCCGTTCGACATCGTAAATGTCGAGGACGGCTGCCTGCGGGCGGTTGAGATAGACGTCATCGAGATAAAGACCGACGCCCGCTTCGAAGCCCGCGACCGGATCCTGCTGGCCAACGCCGCGGATGAACGCGGTCAGCGTCGAGTTCGTGCCGCGCGACGTTTCCAGCGTGACGTTGGGCGTGCTGTTCGAAATATCGGTGATGTCGATTGCGCCGGTGCGCTCGAGCTGCTGGCCGCTGATCGCCGAAATGGCAATCGGGACGTCGAGCAACGATTCTTCGCGCCGCCGCGCGGTAACGACGATTGCACCGTCTTCGCTCGCTCCGGCTTCTTGCGCCATGACCGGCACAGTCGTTACCGAAGCAACCGCGACGCCGGCGTACAGGGCAATTTGTAAGTTACCAGCAATAGTCATGACGGCCTCTCCTGATCGGCGCAAAGCCAGCGCTTGCACTCGTTGTGCAAGGCTCATACTGAAAGTTGAACCGGGTTTCAACTTTGGTCATGAGGGAATGCAGAAGATGATTGCAAACCGTGGCCCACAAGCAACAGTGCCAATCGGGAAATCGGACAAGACGCCACGGACCGAGCGGGGCCGCCGGACATTGCGCGCTATCCTTGACGCAGCTGCGATCGAATTTGGCGGGCGCGGATTTCACGAGACATCGATCGTCTCGATCACGGCGCGCGCCGGCGTCGCGCTTGGCAGTTTTTACACATATTTCGATAGCAAGGATGCTGTGTTTCGCGCGCTTGTCCAGGATATGAGCGCTCAGGTGCGCAGTGCCGTCGGGCCGGTTATCCGCGACGCGCCCGACCGATTGAGCGGCGAGCGTGCTGGCCTTGCGGCCTTCATCCGCTTTGTTCGGCAGCATAAAGAGCTGTACCGGATCATCGACGAAGCCGAATTCGTCGATCCGGCAAGTTACCGCCGGCATTATGAGGACATGGTTGCCGGGTATCTTGCCTCATTGTCCGATGCGGCAAACCGGGGCGAAATCAGACCTGTCGATGAAGTCCACGCCTGGGCAATCGTCGGCATGAATGTCTTTCTGGGAATGCGTTTCGGCGTCTGGGGCGACGATCGCGACCCCGCTGACGTCGCCGGCATCGCAAGCGCTCTTCTTGCGAACGGCCTCGCCCGGGGCCGTTTCGACAGAACACTCTGACGGGTGTTATCCCAGCCTATGCGCTGCGTTGCATCGATGTGATGCCGGCGCGCTTTCTCTGCCCACGATTGGCGTCCAAGTTATCCTGTTAACTGGTCGGGGAAAGAGGATTCGAACCTCCGGCCCCTGCCTCCCGAAGGCAGTGCTCTACCGGGCTGAGCTATTCCCCGACCGTTCCGGTATCCGCACCGTTACCCGGCACGCAACGTGCGGCTTAGCGGGCATGGCCCGGTCTATCAACCCCGGACACCGACGAAGATACCGTGAAAACTGTGTGGCAACGCGATCGGGGCGCGCCACGTCGCAACGGGACCTGATGCAACCTGTCGTGCGTCGAGAATGTGCAGCTCGGTCGCGCGCAATTTCAGGTTGAGCGTCGTTCCGATCAGCCAGCCATCACCTTCGCTGCGTCCGCGTGGGGCAAAGACGAATTCCTCAACAAGCTGACCATCGCCGAAATCGAAGCTGTCGCCGCGCCCGCGTTGCCAGTCCCACCGTCCGACTCCGTGCGCAAAGGGCATTTCGCGGTAATGCGCGACGTGATTGGTATAGCGGCGCGCGATACCGGCATAGCGCTTGTCGACCGTGGGAAATTCTGCAGCCGTCTTGCTCGCGATCAGATCGGTTCGACCACCGGGGTGCAGCACGACTTGCGTCAGCATCGGGCGCGGTGCGCGGATATATTCGCCGCGTAGCAGTGCCGATGCCGAGATTTGTCCGAATGTCGGATCTGCTTCGAACGCGCCGTCGAAGCGGATCGTCCCGTCCTTTTCTTCCCACGCATCGCCAAGGTGAAAGAAAGAAAAGGCGGGCAACTCGAAAATCTGGCGCTTTGTCATATCGTCCTTGTCGATGACGAGGACTTGCGTTCCCTGTTCGGGTCGCCAGACCATGCCAGTTGAAAGCGGGAATTTGTAAGTTTCCTGCAGCCAAGGTTGCAGCACGATGACGAGGTGCCGGGCCGTCGCCGTAAAGTCGTGGTAATAGCTTGGACGCGGCAGTTTAATGACATCGGCTTTGTTAAGGCTGCCGTCGGCATTGAGCTTCCAGACGACGCAATCCTTGCCGCCACCGCTGCCGATATTCCAGATAACACCGTCGGGCTGGACGCGCGGATGCGCCAGAAATGGCATGTGCGCCAGGTCATCGCGAAATGTTTTGAAGCCGCGCGTCGCCAGTGTTTCCGGATCGATCCGGGCCGGCGATCCGGCTTCCCATAAAGCAAGCAGTTCGTCGCCTGCCATCAGCATCGCCGTATTGGCGGCATTACCGTCGTCGGGGCTCGACAATGTTACGCCATCGCCGCGTGGTGATCCGAAACCGGGCATTGCCATCCGGTTGATTGCGGCTTCCTGCCGTCGTTTGGGCGTTTCGACAAAGCGTGCGGCCAGCGTTGCCCTGCCGTCGCCGACGCGAAACTTGCGGACCAGTCCGTCACCGTCGAACCAGTGGTTGCTGGCGCCACCCGCGCGGCGGAATTTGGCCGGACCGTTGCGGTACAGCGTACCGGCAAAATCGGCTGGTGCGCGACCTTGGACCAGTGTTATCGGCGTTTCGGCAATATCCGCTTCGACGTCCGCCACGGCCTGGGCCCATTCGGGCATCGTCGCACCGGCAAGTGCCTGGTCAGGCGCGATGACCGCGGCCGCACCGGTCAGAAGCGCGGAGCCGAGGAAAGCACGGCGATCGATTGTGTCGGACATCGGATGTGCTCCTTACTTGATCGTGATGCTGATCTTGGTGCCGTCGGCCGCGACGTCGAATGCGGCATCGGCCCATGTCGCGGGGCCCATTGCGCCTTTGGCATTGTTCGAAAATGCAAAGGGCTCGGTCGGCATCCCGAACGGATTGCTCGACATTTTTCCGTCACCGTCAATGTCATGAAACGCTTTGATAGCATATCGTCCGGCGGGCAACGCGTCGATTGTCGCGGCGACATCGCTTTTGTCGACGACGACACGCGCACCGTTGATGCTCGTGCCTTTGTTATAGGCGTCTTCGCTGTCGTACACGCCAAACATGATCGCACCTTTTTGCACTTCGATGCCGGTAAACGCGACTTCGAGTGTCGCAGGAGCAGTCGCCGCATGGACCGCGGTTATGGCGGGAATGTTGAGCGCGATCGCCGCGATGATTGTCGTTAATCGTGTCATGATGGTTGCTCCTTATGCACCATTTGCTAGGTGTGTCGCCGCAATGATCGCCGCTGCGGTCGCTCTCAACCGGAGTTACGCAAAGCCAATGTTTTTCATCGCCAAATGACGGAAATGGCGACTGGCGCTTCGCGAAATGCGGGGCCGATGACACAACATCGCGCAGGCTTCGTGGTCGCGACGATCGCGGCGGTGTTCATGACGATCAGCGGAGCAATGGGCACCGGCGCGGTGCCATTCTGGACGCGGCTGCTTTACTGGGTCGTTGTCATGGAAACCGGCGCTGTCATCGGTGTCGGCGTCACGTCGGGCGTGCAATCATGGGGGCGGTTGCAGCGGCGGCCGATCGTCGAAGTGCTCGTCATCGCGATCCTTATTGCATTTCCGCTCACACTTGGCGTCATCGGTGCGGGCATGATCCTGCTTGAAATGGACCGGCCCTCGGTCGGCGGAATGGTCCGCAATTTCGGGTTGGTGGCGTTTGTCAGCGCAATCATCACGGGGATCACTTATGCGATAGGCAGCCGGCGCAAGGCGATCATCGCGCTTGCCGCGATCGAACCTGTCTCTCCGACAGCAGCAAATGAAGATAACCGGTTCCGCGCGCGCTTGCCGCTTCATTTGCGATCGTCGCGGCTTTTGGCACTGGCAAGCGAGGACCATTATCTCCGTGTCTATACCGATGTCGGCAATGCGATGATTTTGATGCGCTTGTCCGATGCCACAGCCGAGCTTGCCGGCGAAAACGGCGCGCAAACACACCGGAGCTGGTGGGTCGCGCGCGACGCCGTCGTCAAGACGGTGCGCGGCGACGGAAAAGCTGTACTCACGCTGACCGGGGGGATCGAAGCGCCCGTCAGCCGAACTTATTATAAAGCGCTCAGCGGGCAGGGATGGTTCAGCTAGCGCCGGGCGTTCAGCATTTCGGCGATCCGCGTAAATTTCTCTCGCGGCGAACCGGCTCGCGCCCGTGCAATCTCGGCGGCATCGATCTTTTGCCAGTCCGCAAAACTGATGACATCGCGCTTTCGTGCGGCAAGCAATGTATCCAGCGCCTGGCCACCGGGCTTGTTGGCGCCGCCACCGATGTCGTCGGCGATCGCTGCGGCGACGGCATAGCCATCGGGCCGGTTGGTGCCGATCGTTCCGCTCGGCCCGCGCTTGGCCCATCCGACGCAGTAAATCCCGTCGGCAATCCGCCCGTCGACATTCACGAACCGTGTGCGGCTGTCGTCATATGGCACGCCCTCGATCGCCAGCGTTTTATACCCGATACAGGCGACGACGAGGCTCGCGGAAATGGCATAGGTTTCGCCCGTACCGACCGCGCGCAGATCATCGTCGAGCCGTGTGCGCTCGATAATGACCCGTTCTGCTTTGCCATTGCCTTCGATGCGGACCGGCATTGCAAAGAAATCGAAATCGATTGCGAGCGGTTTGGCGGACGGCGTGCCGCTGGCGAAATCGCGCAGATGCGCCACAGATTTACGCAGGCCGGGATCGAGCGCTGCATCATCGGTACCGGGGGGCAAGTCTTCAGGATCGACGAACGGCTGCGCGCGCGCGAGGTGGCCCAGCTCGCCGAGTTCCTTCGGCGTCATGGCAATCTGATGCGGCCCGCGTCGTCCCAGCACCGAAATCCGGACAATGCCCGATCCGTCGAGCGCATCGAGCGCATGGGCCGCGATATCCGACCCCGCAAATTCGCCACGCGTCTTGGCAAGGATCCGTGTTACGTCGAGCGCGACATTGCCGTTGCCGATGACGACTGCGCCCGGGCCGCCCAGTGCAGGCGCTAGGTCGGCGTGATCGGAATGACCGTTATACCAGCCGACAAATGCGGCCGATCCGACGACACCGGGCAAATCGGCGCCGGGAATGTCGAGCACACGGTCCGCCGGTGCACCCGTGGCCAGCACAACCGCATCATATATCGACCGAAGTTCAGAAATGTCGACATCGGTGCCGACCGCGACATTGCCGACAAAACGAACGGTATCGGCTAGGTTAACGGCTTCGTAACGTCGCGAAACGGCTTTGATCGATTGATGATCGGGCGCGACTCCGGAACGGATCAGGCCATATGGAACCGGAAGCCGGTCGATAATGTCGATGGAAACTTCGGCACCAAAGGCTTTTTGCACGGCTTCGGCAGTATAATATCCCGCCGGCCCCGAACCGACGATCGCAACATGGCGCATGGCGTCCCCTAACTTGTGGCCGTAATGCTAGCGATCCGGTGCGGGCTGGCAAGGGGCACGCCCGTGCCGGATTACCCGACCTGATATTCGATGGGCTTGAACGAACCGCCGTTAGACTGAAGCGCAGAGCAAGCCGTCAGCCCGATGATCAGATCCATCTCGGCAGCAAAGGTGATTTTGTCGTCCGCTTTGCTCAACGGCGGCTCGACCGTGAACGTCCCGCTGCTGCCGTCGATCACGACATTCATGAAACAGTTGAAAGCCGTCGGGATCATGTCGGCGACAATGCCCCACGGCGCCAGCGCGGTGGCCAGATTACCGAAACATCCCCGGTGCGGATTGGTGTCGCCATAAATGATCCGAAATGTATCGACCGAACAGGGAGTCAGCAAAAAGTCATGCCGCCCGACATCATCGTGCACGATCCTCAACATCGGATTGCTTCGGTTGGAATAAAGAATGTTGCCGGTCGAAAGGAACAGTTTGCTCGCGTAATCGAGCGTCCGCCCCGACGAAATGACCTCGCCGATGTCGGCTGCGTTATACGCAAGCAGGTCAGCGACCTGGCACCCGCGCGGGTCGATGACTGAAAGCTGTTGTCCCGCCGCGAGCGTGAAAGCGACGCCCGACCGCGGCGCAATTTTAGTCCGCGTCATGCCGCACGGCGGCTGTACGGACAGGTCCAGTCGCTGTCGACGCGGCGGCCGCTATATTGGCGGGCTTCGGACTGCTCACCATGACGTGCGAGCATCGGGTTTATGCTGCCCGCGAGCGCCACGTCGCGGTCGAGGATCGAGGCACGCAATTTTTCGTATCGACCGTGCGCACGCAGCTGTTCGAATTGGTCGTGCAGATTGAACACCAGTGCCGGATGCGCGAACCGGCGGGCCGGGCGGCTCGATACGGGGTGAAGACCGACGACGAAAAACGCCTTGCCGCCAAAACTCAGTGAAAAATGCGGGCTGTCGGGATCATGGCTGACACTATCGTCGACCGGAAAACCCTTCCAGTCGTCTTTATCGGCCAGCGACTGGACGCGCGCCCAAAGCGCAGCTTCGAAATCTGCTTCGGAAAGCACGGGGGAATTTTCGAAAATCACGACCAGCGTGCGGAAAATCTTGGTGTCGACGACGTAACGGTCGATCACTTCGAGTAATGCGGGGTGGATGCGCAAATCGTCCCAGCCCGACGTGATGTCGCGGCAGATGAGGATGTCCATCTGCTCCTTCGACAGTGCGGCCTTGGCACCGACGCAGGGAAATTCAGGCGCCTGGATCATGTCGCGAAATCTCGCGGCGACATCGTGATCATTATCGAAATCGACGAAATTCATAAAACCTCGCAAGCGGGCGGGGTGCGGCATGACGTCCGCGCCCCGCCCTTTTGTTCAGCGTCGACGTTATTGCGCGTCGAGGCTGTGTTTGATGTCGCGCATCTGATCATGTCCCTGCTTTACCGATGTGTAGCAATCGGCGATCAGCGAGCGCGTTGCCGGCGAGAGATCCTGATCGGACAGTGCTGATTCATACTTCGCTTTCAGCACGTCTTCGCCGCGTTCGACTTCGTTGACGACGGCCTGCTCGTCGTTCCCCATGACGCTTTCCTTAAGCCCCATGAACGAACGGTGGGCGCTGGCGAGAAACGAGCCGTCGTCTTCGGCGTCGCCGCCCATGGCAGTGACGGCAGCCTGCAACCGTACGGCCACTGCTTCACGTTCGTTGGCGCGATCGAAAAACATTGCAACGAAACGGCCGACATCTTTTGCTTCGGCGGCGGCACGATAGCCATCGAAACTGTCGATCGTAGTTTTGATCAGACCGTTGAGAACGCGAACGTCATGGTTGTTCATGTCAGTCATTATGAAATCTCCTGCGTTGGGGGTCCGGGGTGAACCGCATCCGTGCCGAAATGTTCGCGATGTTTTTTCCAAATGAGACGAACCGACCTGCCGTTCAGTTGGCCGCAACCGGCCAGTCGCGGGGATCGACGCTGGGTCGGGATGCGATGTCGCTCGCCGAGCACGACGTTTGCAAAATATCGTTTTCGATCGTCAGGTTTGCCCAATCGATTGTGATCAATCGCGCGCCGATCCCGCCGATACCGCCGATGCTAACGACGGCGTAGGCGATCGTGCCGCTTGCCGTTTCAGCCATCACCCCTGCAACGGTGCCGACCGGTTGACCGGTGCGATCGACGACTTTTCCATCGACCAGATTGCTGACGGCGATCAGCGTTGGCACAGCCGCATTCTCGCTTTTACGTTCGGCGGCGCCCGCCCCGGTGTCGCGGCTGGCGTTGCGGCTCAGCCAGCGCCACGCCCCCACCGCATTCACGATCGCGAGGAAACCATTCGTCAACAGCAGATTCTGTTGCCCGGTCGACATCGCGACAGTGCACCAGGCAAGTGATCCGATCGAAAAGACGACAAAGCCCCATCCGGTAATGCGCGCGCCCAGATTTGCGGCAGTCATGATCGCGGCGAGCATCGTTGCGACCGGGGCCATCACACTGAATACATCGTCCATCGCCGCCTAACAGGCGCGCGGCGACCGATGTTCCGTGGCGTCTGTCCTATTTGGAACAGTGTTCACCGTTGCTGGTTTGGACGATGGATTCGCAAGGAGAATTTCCCGATGAAAAATTATCTGTGCGCCGTTGCTGCCATGGCAGTGCTTGCGGGATGCCAGCAGAGCGATCCCGTCGAACGGCAAGCCGATGCGTATGAAGCAGCCGGCCGCAACGCCGCCGAGAAAATCACAGCCGAGGCGAAGTCGCGCGCTGCCGGACTCGATAATCAGGCAAGTGCGCTCGACCAGAATGCGAGTGCCGCTGGCGGGTTTACCGAAAAGAAGCTCGATATTCGCGCCGAAGCGTTACGGAGCGAAGCGGACGTCGTAAAAGAGCAGGGCGAAGCTGCGGCCGATGCGGTCAAGGCCGATGCCAGGGCCAAAGCCGAAGCACTCCGCGCGCGCTGATCGAGCGGATGGTCACTTGGGCTTGCCGCGACCGAACCATCGGCGGCGAAACAACCCACGGCTGGCAATTGATTCAAAGATTTCGTCGGGACCTTCGGGATCGAGGATTTCGTTCTCGGCAAGCCATGCTGCCATGTCGCTCACCTCAGGCAAGATATAGGGGCGTAATTTTCCGGTTCGTGGGCGCAACGTGTCGATTGTTTCGATCAGTGACGACGTCGATGCCATCATCTGTTCGACTGCTGCGTCGGTCTCGCCGAGATGTTCGGCGAGCAACGAAGTTCTGATCGCGGCTATTTCCGAAATCCGGTCGCCGTTGTCGCCATTGCACGCATCGATCACGACGTCGCATTCGGTGTCGAGGCGCATCGACCGGTTATTGAGATTCGACGACCCGATCCGCAAAATGTTGTCGTCGACGATCAGGATTTTCGCATGAACATAAATCGGCTCGCCGCCACGGGTGTGCGGATGATAAATCCGAAAGCGGCCGTGTTTGTCATGCTTGCGCAGCGCTTCGAACAAATGCGCGCGCGCGGTGTCCATTGCGATCGGTTCGAGCCAGCCCTGCGCCGTCAATGGATTGATCACGACGATTTCCGGGCCGTCCTCCTCGTCGAGCCGCCGGGCGATCGCTTCGGCAATCCGGCGGGACGCGAAATACTGGCTTTCGGCGTAGATCCATTTTTTCGCGCGACGGATCTGATCGACGTACAGCGTCTCGATTTCATGAACGCCGGGCGATCCGGGCATTTCGGGTTCGGATCGCGCAATCGCCACCGCGACATGGCTGAACTGAACGCCGACACTGTCGGGCCACAGTGGCCCGATTTTCTCGAGGGGATCGATCGGTCGGCCACCCGCCCGCAACCACCGCGCGCGACAAAGCGCGCCGAGTGCGGCGGCAACGGGACCTTCGAGCGCCGTCGTCGCGTCATGCCACGGCGGATATGGCTTTCCGTTTGGCAACAGCCGCTGCGGGTCATCGTCGTGGTGCGCGCGCGTGTCCCAGCGTGCAGCGGTCATGTCGATGCCGCCGCAAAATGCAAAACTGTCATCGATGACGACGATTTTCTGGTGATGCGATGCCGCCGGCGGATGCGCGCCGTCGAGCTTTGTGAAAATTCGCGGATGCCGCATCCATTTCAGCACCGTGAAAAACGTCGAGCCGCGCGTCAGCGTTTTGAGCGCCCCGAGGTCCCAGCGCAACAGGTAGACATGAAGCGTCGGCGTCCGTTCGGTCAGCCAGTAGATGAATTCGCCGACCGTCTCGGGGCCGCCATCCTTGCTCGCGTCGCCAAATTTGATCCGGGCATCGAAATCCCAGCCGACGAGCATGATGCGGTCGCGCGCCGCGAGCATCACTTCGCGCGTCGCCCGGAAATAGTCGTCGGCGTCGACGATTACCGCGGCTCGTGTCGCCTCTTCGACGCGCCAGTAAAGCCGGTCTTCATCGTCGGTCAGGGGCAGTGCAGTTGTCGCCATCGCGAAACTCTAAGTCAGAAATTCGAGACTGGCAAAGCAGGACGCGGGCATGCGTCATCCTTGCGACTTTCGCTTGAATGTCATCATGTGCGTCGCTCGAACGCATTTCAGAATTTGATCTGAAACGCAGCGCCGCCGCCGCCGCCGCGGACGATCGCGATCGTGCCGTTGACGCTCTGCGTCAGCCCCTGGATCAAACTCATGCCGAGGCTGTCCTCGCCCGCCGTCTCGATGCTGAAATCCGGCGCAAGGCCCACGCCATCGTCCCTGACTTCGAGCAGTCGTTGCGCACCGTCGCTGCTCAGCCGGACGTAAACCACGCCGCCGTCGGCTTTATAGGCATGTTTTGCCGCGTTGGTGACGAGTTCGGTCAAAAGCAGCGCGAACGACGCGGCATGATCGGGCGAGACTTCGATCGGCTCGGCATCGCACCGGATGTCGATGTGATCGAGTTGCTGCCCGAGCGTTTCGCACAAATCCTCGAACAAGGCGCCAAGGTCGACGGCATCGCCGCCCGCATCGCGCCACAGCCGGTCATGCGTCCGTGCAACGGCAATCACCCGGCCCGATGCATCGACGAGCGCGTCGGCTTCATCGGCGCTTTTGCTCGACCGCGCTTTCAGCGCGAGCATGCTCGACAGGATGGCGAGACTGTTTTTGACGCGGTGGCTTGCTTCCTGAACTAGAATTTTCTGATATTCGAGCGCCGTCGACAACCGGTCTTCGGCGACTTGCCGGTCGAGTGCGACGCCGATGAAATTGGCCAGCCCTTGAAGAAATGCCAGATCTGCGGCTTCGAATTCACCCGCTGACGAGCTGTCGACTTCGAGCACGCCCCACCGACCCCCGCCATAAGTGATCAGCACGTTGATCGCTCGCTTGACGCCATGTTCGATCATCAGGAGCGGCGTGCGAAATTGCTCTTCGCCTTCGAGATGGTTGGAAATGACCGGCGAGCCAGTCTGAAACGCATAGCCCGCAGGCGATTCGAGGTCGGTTCCGAAGGAGACATGCCCAACAACGCCTGCGCGCCAGCCGACTCCGGCGCGGATCAGCAGATCATTTTCGGATTTGCGATATTCGAGGATTTTCGAAAGCGTGGCACGCATGCCGAGTGCCGCGGTTTCGGCAGCATGCGCCAAAAGATCGGCAACGCTCGACGACTTCAGCGCTTCCATGCCGAAATTCGACAGCGCGGCCTGTTGTTCGAGCCGGTAACCGAGCATCGATCCGGCACCGACGGCATCGACGGCCTGAGCAAATGATTTCTGATCGGGCGTCGCACCATCGGTATCTTCGACGATCTCTCCGGCATCCATTTCGAGGTTTACCGTCCTTTTTGTCGTCAACATTCTTCTCCGTTCGGTGCATTAATAAGCGCCATCGCAAAGATGTGCAAAATCGACCCACCGCACTGAGGCGTAACCGCTTCAATCGATTAGTGTGTGCGGACTTATCGATTGGACAATCAAAGCGTGTCGCGTGCACTCTCTCACGAATACGAATTTAAGGAGTCGAAAATGGCCGATTATGAAGACACAGCCGCAGCGCCGGGCTGCCCGATGCATGCCGCTCCGAAAGTGCGGTCGCTGCTCGGCCGGACCAACAAGGACTGGTGGCCCGAAGCGTTGCCGGTCGACATGCTGCATCAAGGTGGGACATCGCCTGATCCGATGGGTGCCGATTTCGACTATGCTGAAGCATTCAAGTCGATCGACTACACCGCACTGAAAGCGGACCTGACGGCACTGATGACCGACAGCAAATCGTGGTGGCCGGCAGATTATGGTCATTATGGCCCGTTCATGATCCGCATGGCGTGGCACGCCGCCGGCACTTATCGCACGGCCGATGGTCGGGGCGGCGCGGGCAGCGGGCAGCAGCGTTTTGCGCCGCTCAACTCGTGGCCGGACAACGGCAATCTCGACAAGGCGCGGCGCTTGCTGTGGCCGGTCAAGCAGAAATATGGCGCACAGATCAGCTGGGCCGATCTCTTCATTCTGGCCGGTAACGTCGCGATCGAATCGATGGGTGGCCCGGTGTTTGGCTTTGGTGGCGGTCGAAAAGATGTGTTCGAGCCCGAGCGCGATACTTATTGGGGTGCCGAAGAACTCTGGGTCAGCCAGGGCTCCGAAACCCGGATCCAGCCCGACAAGGAAATGGACCTCGAAATGCCGCTCGCGGCGATCCAGATGGGCTTGGTCTACGTCAATCCCGAAGGACGCGGTGGCAACATGGATGCGCTTCAATCAGCGCATGACATGAAAGTCACGTTTCAGCGGATGGCGATGAATTCGGAAGAAACCGTTGCGCTGACCGCTGGCGGTCACGCGTTCGGCAAGGCGCACGGTGCCAAGCCGAGCGATACTTTCGGGCAAACCCCTGAGTCCGAAGCCATGCACATGCAGGGTCTGGGCTGGCTGACCGATGCCGACGAAATCGGCAAGGGCAACATCACGACGTCGGGCATCGAAGGCGCGTGGACGCCAAACCCAACGGTGTGGAGCGGCGATTATTTCCGGCTGCTGTTCAAATATGAATATGAAATGGTCGAAAGCCCGGCCGGCGCACGCCAGTGGCAGCCGATCAATCCCGATCCCGAGGATATGGCACCCGACGCGCGCGACCCGAACAAGCGCGTGCCGACGATGATGACGACAGCGGATATCGCGCTGAAAGTCGATCCGGAATTCCGCGAGATTTCATTGCGGTTCCGCGACGATCAGGCTGCACTCGACGATGCGTTTGCGCGGGCGTGGTTCAAGCTCTGCCACCGCGACATGGGCCCGCGCGTCCGTTATCTCGGACCCGAAGTTCCCGAAGAAGTCCTGATCTGGCAGGACCCGGTTCCCGAAGGTCGCATGCCGACAGTTGCGGAAATCGCGGAGTTTCGCACAAAACTCGCGGCCAGCGGGCTCACGGTCGCACAAATGGTGAAGACGGCATGGGCATCGGCGTCGACTTATCGCAAGTCGGATCACCGCGGCGGTGCCAATGGTGCACGCGTTGCACTGGCCCCGCAAAAGGATTGGGCGGTCAACGAGCCTGAAAAGCTCGCCGTCGTGCTTGCCAAGCTGAACGAACTGCGCGGCCCACTGTCGCTTGCCGACGCTATCGTGCTGGCGGGGTCGGTCGGCGTCGAAAAGGCGGCAAAGGATGCCGGCATCGACATCGAAGTGCCGTTCACCGGCGGTCGCGGCGACGCAACGCAGGACTGGACTGACATCGAGAGCTTCGAGCCCATGGAGCCAAAGGCCGACGGGTTCCGCAACTATCTCGCGACGCGCCAGGCCGTGAAGACCGAAGAGCTGCTGCTCGACCGGGCGCAATTGCTTGGGCTCTCAGCGCCTGAGCTGGTCGTGCTCATCGGTGGTCTGCGCGTCCTCGGCGTCAACTATGATGACCAGCCGCATGGTGCTCTCACGACACGGCCGGGCCAGCTGACGAATGATTTCTTCGTCAATCTGCTCGACATGGATACGTTCTGGGACGTGGTCGATACGAGTGGCGATGAACATTTCATCGGTTATGATCGTGGCGGCAAGCACCAGAAATGGCACGCGACGCGGACCGATCTCGTATTCGGCTCGAATTCGCAATTGCGGGCAACTGCCGAAGTCTATGCCGAGCGCGGGCACGAGCAGAAGTTCGTGCGTGATTTTATCAAAGCCTGGGTGAAGGTAATGAATGCCGACCGTTTCGACGTGACTGCCAAGCCCTTGTCGTCGAACCGCGCTTCATAAGCGCACATAACGTAAGCGCAGCTAACGTAAGCATATGTGATAATGGGGCAGGCGGACTTTCCGGTCCGCCTGCCCCCTTCGTTTTGTTCTACCGATTGTTTGTCGTTGCTTTCGGCGCTGCCGTGGCCGCATTTTCAGGCAATCCGCCAAGCTGCGTCACGAGCTTTGTATAGGCATCGAGGTAAGCAAGCACGATGACTTGGCCGATCGCTGTGTCCTGGTAACCGCCACCGGCCGCGCCGCCGAACAGTCCCCAGCTGCCGCCGCCGGCGCCACCGCCGAAACTGACATCCGATTTGCGGGCATAGCCTTGCGTCAGCGCTTCTTCTTCGGTGGTTCGCGCGTTCACGATCGACAATGTCACGTTGGCTTCGCTCTTTTTCACGTTGATGCCGCCTGCGACTGCACCGAACAAGCGTCCTGCGCCACCGAACATGCCCCCGAGTGCGCCAAGCGCAGCACCGGCGCCGCCGCCACCCGAATTGCGATTGCCGGTGACGATGTTGGGCTCGAGATAATAGTCGGCAGTCTTGACCTGGCCCTTGCCAAGGTTTGATCCGCGCTGGAGTTCGCCATCGTCGGCCATCGCGCGCTCGACCGCGCGGCTCTGCATCGCGCGACCGCGATTGACGAGGCCAAAGCAGCCCGATTGCTGGACAAATACTTTCAGGATCGCTTCGGGGCTGCCGAGGTTATAGTCGCGCCACCACTGGGTGTCGGGCTCGACAATGGCAAGCGTGCCGAGGCGTTTGGTGCAGCGCGGGATGTTCAATTCACCCTTGGTCTGGGCCTGTTTGCCCGACGATGCCTTCTTGTCGACGGGTTGCGCAAACGCCGGTGTGGCGACGATTGCCGTCGCGAGTGCGATGGATAAGATATGACGCATGGATACTCCCCTAAAGTCGCGCGCGCGGCGTTGGCTGTTCTGCGCGTGAAAACGGATGCGACCCCGCTAACCACCATCTAGCAGGGCGCGATTTGCTCCGCTAGGGCCGTTGCATGACACCTCTCGACAAAATCCGTAACTTTTCGATTATCGCGCATATCGACCATGGCAAATCGACGCTGGCGGACCGGCTGATCCAGACGACCGGAGGCCTCACCGCACGCGAAATGTCGGCGCAAGTCCTTGATAACATGGACATCGAGAAAGAGCGCGGCATCACGATCAAGGCGCAGACAGTGCGGCTCGACTGGAAGGGTTACGAGCTCAACCTGATGGACACGCCGGGGCATGTCGATTTCGCCTATGAAGTGTCGCGGTCGCTGGCCGCCTGCGAAGGTGCATTGTTGGTCGTCGATGCTGCGCAAGGCGTCGAGGCACAGACGCTTGCCAATGTCTATCAATCGATCGAGCAGGATCATGAAATCGTGCCGGTTATCAACAAGATCGACCTGCCCGCCGCAGAGCCCGAAATGGTGCGCAAGGAAATCGAGGAGATCATCGGTCTCGATGCATCGAACGCGATCCTGACAAGTGCGAAATCGGGCATCGGCATCGAAGACCTGCTCGATGCCGTCATCGAACGCATTCCGCCGCCCAAGGGCGACCGCGATGCGCCATTGAAAGCGATGCTGGTCGACAGCTGGTACGACCCCTATCTTGGCGTCGTGATCCTGATCCGCGTGATCGACGGCGTGATCCGCAAGGGTCAGGAAGTCCAGTTCATGGCAGCGGGCACCAAGCATCTGGTCGACCGGGTCGGCTGCATGCGGCCGAAGATGGAAATCCTGAGCGAGATTGCGGCGGGCGAAATCGGCTTCATCACAGCACAGATCAAGGAAGTCGCGCAAACGCGTGTCGGCGACACGATCACCGATGCGAAACGACCCGCGTTGCAGGCGCTGCCCGGATTCAAGGAAGTGCAGCCGGTGGTCTTCTGTGGCTTGTTCCCCGTCGATGCCGCCGATTTCGACAAGCTGCGCGAGAGCATATCGAAGCTGCGCCTGAACGATGCGAGCTTCAGTTTCGAAACCGAAAGCAGCGCGGCACTTGGCTTTGGCTTTCGCTGCGGGTTTCTCGGGCTGCTTCACCTCGAGATTATCCAGGAGCGCCTGACGCGCGAATATGATCTCGACCTAATCACGACGGCGCCGTCGGTGGTTTATGAAATTCACCTGCAACATGCCGATGCGGCGGGCGTGAAAGTGCTCCATCTGCACAACCCGTCGGACATGCCCGACCCGAGCCGCATCGAAATGATCGAGGAACCGTGGATCGAAGCAGTGATTTACGTGCCCGACGAATATCTCGGCAGCATCCTGAAACTCTGTCAGGAACGGCGCGGCGTGCAGAAGAACCTGACCTATGTCGGCGGCCGTGCGCAGGTGACATATGAATTGCCGCTCAACGAAGTGGTGTTCGATTTTTACGACCGGCTGAAAAGCATTTCACGCGGCTATGCCAGTTTCGATTATCACCAGATCGGCCACCGGCTAGGCGATCTGGTCAAGATGAACATCATGGTCAACAACGAAGCCGTCGATGCGCTGAGCATGATCGTTCACCGCGGCACAGCCGAGACCCGCGGGCGCGGCATGTGCGAACGGCTGAAGGACTTGATCCCGCGCCATCTGTTCAAAATCCCGATTCAGGCAGCGATCGGCGGCAAAGTGATCGCGCGCGAAACGATCGCCGCGATGCGCAAGGACGTGACTGCGAAATGCTATGGTGGCGACGCGAGCCGCAAGAAAAAGCTGCTCGAAAAGCAGAAAGAAGGCAAAAAGCGGATGCGCGAATATGGCAGCGTAAGCATCCCGCAGGAAGCATTCATCGCGGCGCTGAGGATGGGCGACGAGGGGTAAGGTGAGGGCGAGTTTGTTGGAGGGAGCCGACTGTCCTCTTTTGAGTGTCTACGGGGCGATAGCTGCCATTCGTGCATAAGTCTTTGCGACAAATGAGCGCCATCGCGGCATTCGTCGATGCGGTAAGGCGTAAATAAGCTAGATTGGAAATTTCAGTATGACGTTGTCGACAAGGTCCTCGATAAAATCGATAACCTTGGACTTATTGACGGTTACGCCGGAAGGGTGCGCGCACGAGTTCCGCGTGCCGAGCTTCTGATCGAGGATCTTTCGCACATCATTTGAGACGATGCCTGCAGCTCGGCATAGCTCGATAAACTTGGTTTCTTTGATTTCCGTGAAATCGTCGCGCTGCGACACCGACGTTATCTTTACGCCCTTATCTTTGGATAGGGCCGCGTTGAAATCGGTCAGCTTGTGCGCGAGGATGTAGGCGAACAGGTGGTCCATCGCCAATATCCAAGTCATGACAATTGCTGCACGATTCGCACCGATTTCGAAACAGTCAATCGCCTCTTTCAAGAACTCCTTATCCGCGCCAGCGGGCAGCTTGTGTTCGAGACCCCGAAGCGTGGCACTTGTCTGAGCCGTCACGGTCTCTGCACCGAGCTTCTTAGACAATGCTTCTCGCATGTGGCGCTGGAGCTTAAATGTCCCCTTGGTCTTGATGTACTTGGGTGATTTAGCTTTTAGCCCTTCGGCCAGCCGCGCGCTGACGTTCGCGGGAACCGTCAGGTCACACGCCGCAAAGCAATCGTTGATTTGCTTAGGGGTGGCAGCCTCCTGCCCTAACTCAACTGTTAGGAAATACACGAACAGTTCAACCAAGCCGCTTTGGCTTTGGTTGGCCGCGCCTTCGATGGAATTGTAGAAGCGATTGACCGCATCGTTCATTCAGCGGACGTCCGCTTGATGGTGTGATTAAAGTGGTTGTCGCCCGCAATGGTGATGGGGAGATCGGTGGACGACCGAAAATCGATGTAACCGAGCTTGCTGCTGGTATCGTAGAACGCCTGTGCAAACGCTTTCGGTATCTTGTCACCCGTGGCCTTGAAGCAGGTAAAGACCTGATCTGTGTTCGGGCTTTCGATGCTCAGCGACTCTGTCATGAATTTCAAGAAGATGAGGATTTTCTCCGCGTTGTTCTTGGGTGCGAACTGACCATAGAAAGTGCCGAGGCCAGACGTGTCCAAACTCTTGTCGAGCTTGGGTGAGTCTGCGACCACACCGCTGCCGCTATCGTCGCCGTTGGTTTTCTTCTTCGCAGCAGGACGACGCTTCGCCTTCGGCTTGGATGCAGGCGGGGTCTGTTCATCGGTTTCAGCCCCAGTAGCCGCGCTTTGCGAAGCATGAGACGCTGTTTGTGCAAACTTCACACCTGACAACAGGTGAGTCTTGAAGTCAGCGTAGATTTCTCGGACCAGTTGGGGATCGCCCTCAATGTCGATAAGGCCTTGAGAAACATCGATTCGTAACTTCGTGGTCATAATTCCCCCTATTCAACTATAGCGCGACTTGCCCCAGCTAGCGCTTCTTCAAGACAAGAAATGATCTCAAGCAGAATTTTCAAGAAAGAAGAACCAGGAGAGGCAGATGGCATGGCGCAACGTCCGATCAGCCACGATTTCACGCGCCACTGCAAAAGGCCAAGTTGAACGAAGGGCGGGTTTGAACAACCCTTTCCGACCCGTGGAACGACCGAAAAGTTGTCGTAAGTGCACCAAGGTCAGCCAAGCTCCGTGTCAGGCACGGGGTAACGGGGGTTTTTGTGCCAACTTCGCTGCCAAAACACTTGCCACGGCGGCGTCGATTTCGGCGTGCTGCGCCGTTCGGTCGACAGGATCGTCGGCAAGGCTCCGCCAATCGGGTTCGTCGTTACCGTAGGGGATGAAGTCGGGATCGTCGGGGCCGAGTTCGTCTTCGAGCTCACCGATATAAGGATTTGATTGCGGCCCGAGCGCCAGGAACGCGGCATCGGGATCGTCAACCGGTGCCATGCTGTCATGACGGGCAGCCGCCTGTGCGAGCATCGCCTGCATCGCTTCGATTTCGGGAAGCGTCATTTCGACGGGGTCGAACCCCTGAATAAGGGCCGCGTTGTCGTCATCCTTT
>JANLWD010000258.1:0-5225 GCA_031364345.1 Sphingomonas sp. | reverse complement strand
GCGTCACTGACCAGATCGCAGATATCCGCCTGAATCGCGCCGACAAGATGAATGCCATCGATCCGGCAATGTTTGCCGGTATCGGTGCGGTCATCGATGGCCTTGCCGACCGCACTGATGTTCGCTGCGTCGTCCTTTCGGGCGAGGGCAAGGCATTCTGTGCCGGGCTCGACATGGCGAGCATGGCTGCGGGGGGCTCCGGAACCGGGGCAGAACGCAATGCGCAAGGGTCGATCCTGCCACAGCATGTCACGCTCGGCTGGCGCAACTTGCCGATGCCTGTCATCGCCGCAGTCCACGGTGTCGCATTCGGCGGCGGGTTCCAGATCATGAGCGGTGCCGACATTCGCATCGCCGCGCCCGGTACGCGCTTTGCCATCCGCGAGGCCTATTGGGGGCTGGTCCCCGACATGGCGGGCTTCCTGATCTGGCGCGGGCTGGTGCGCGACGATGTACTGCGCGAGCTGGTCTATACGGCGCGCGAATTCGATGCGGACGAAGCGCTTCACCACGGTTTCATCACGCGCATTGCCGACGATCCGTATGCCGCGGCAATCGAGCTTGCGCGCGCGATCGCCAGCCGCAGCCCGCATGCCATCCGTGGCGCGAAACGGCTGTGCAATATGGCACATGATGCTGATCCGCGTACGATGCTCGAAGCCGAAACGCGCGAACAGGTCGCGGTCATCGGCAAGCCCAACATGATGGAAGCCGTTGCCGCACACATGGGAAAACGCGCAGCAGCATTCGCCGATTAAGCGCGGGTCACCATCATCGCTGCCAGCTTTGCACGATAGTCGCCCGGCACTGCTGCGGCCCCGCCGCCATCGGTGTAAACGGTCGTCGTTTCGCATGTCGCCACGCATTTTCCGTTCTGGAATGCCGCCGACATGACGCTCCATGACGTCGTGCCGATCCGCCCGATCCCGCTTGCGATTGTCACCGATCCGGGGTGATGCGCTTCGGCCAGATAGGCAATTTCGACACCCGCGATCAACCAGCGGATGTCCGGCGACCCCCGGTGCATGTCGAGCGAATGCGTGAACTTGCCGCGCCCTTCTTCGAACAGGCCGGCCATCGACACATTATTGATATGGCCAAGCAGATCGAGATCGGCCCAGCGCGTCGCGACATCGAACCTGAACGGATAGGCCGCCGGGTCGAGCCGCCACGCCTCCGGTTTGGCCATATCAGCGCGGCGCCATGCGGATCGCGCCGTCGAGCCGCACATCTTCGCCGTTGAAATAACCGTTTTCGATCATCGTCAGCGCAAGATGCGCATATTCCGGCGGCTTGCCGAGGCGCTTGGGATGGGGAACCTGAAGCGCGAGCGAATCCTGTGCGGGCTGGGGAAGTGCGGCAAGCAGCGGCGTTTCGAAAATGCCGGGCAGGATCGTGTTCACACGGATCTGTTCGTTCATCAGGTCGCGCGCGATCGGCAGCGTCATACCGACGACGCCGCCTTTCGATGCCGAATAAGCGGCCTGGCCGATCTGGCCATCCTCGGCAGCGACACTCGCGGTATTGATGATCACGCCGCGATCGCCTTCGGGCAGGACGTCGAGCGTCAGCATGCCCGCTGCCGATTTGGCGATGCAGCGGAACGTGCCGACCAGATTGACCTGAACGACGAAATTGAACGCATCGAGCGGGAAGTGGCGGATGCTCCCATCTTCTTTCGACCGGCTGACGGTTTTCAGCGCATTGCCGATGCCCGCGCAGTTCACGAGGATACGTTCCTGCCCGTGCGCCGCGCGTGCTTTGGCAAACCCGGAATCGACCGACGCATCGTCTGTCACGTTCACTTCGCAGAATACGCCGCCAATTTCAGCTGCGAATTCCTCACCCTTGCCGCGCTGCAAGTCGAAGATCGCGACTTTGACGCCTTTGGCTGCAAGCGCGCGCGCCGTGGCGGCACCCAGCCCCGATGCACCGCCAGTGATGACGGCCGAAATTGTTGAGTCGAGTTTCATGGCTGTTCCTTATAGTCGTTCGATAATCGTCACGTTGGCGATGCCGCCGCCTTCGCACATCGTCTGCAAGCCATAACGGCCGCCACGAGCCCTGAGCGCGTGCACCAGTGTCGCCATCAGCTTTGTGCCCGATGCACCGAGCGGATGGCCGAGCGCAATCGCACCGCCGTTGACGTTGAGCTTGGCGGGATCGGCACCGGTGTGCTTCATCCACGCCATCGGGACCGGCGCGAAGGCTTCGTTGACTTCATACAGGTCGATGTCGCCGATCGTTAGCCTGGCGCGCTTGAGCGCCCGTTCGGTCGCAAACAGCGGCTCTTCGAGCATGATGACCGGATCACCCGCAGTGACCGTGACATTGTGGATGCGTGCCAGCGGCGTCAGGCCGTGCGCTTTCAGTGCGGCTTCGCTGACGATCAAAACTGCGGACGCGCCGTCGCAAATCTGGCTGGCGTTCGCTGCCGAAATACTGCCGCCTTCCTGAAGGAGTTTGACCGAACCGATGCTTTCGGCCGTCGCATCGTAGCGGATGCCTTCGTCTTTTATATGCATCTCGCTGCCTTCGGGTGTTTCGATCTCAAGCCCGATAATTTCGGCGTCGAACGCACCGCTGTTCGTGGCAGCAGCTGCACGCATGTGGCTTTCATAAGCAAACTGGTCGAGCATTTCGCGCGTAAAGCCATGCTTCTTGACCATCATTTCCGCGCCCATGAACTGGCTGAACATGATGCCGGGATATTTCTCCTCGAGCCGTGGCGATTTATAATTGCCCATACCTTCTTTCATATGGAGCGTCATCGTCGAACCCATCGGCACGCGCGTCATGCTTTCGACCCCCGCGGCGATGACCATATCCTGCGTGCCCGACATGACGGCCTGCGCTGCAAACTGCATCGATTGCTGCGACGATCCGCATTGCCGGTCGATCGAAACCGCAGGTACACTGTCGGGCAGATGCCTGGCGGCGAGCACGGCATTGCGGCCGACCTGTCCGGCCTGTTGCCCGCCCTGCATGACGCATCCCATGATGACGTCATCGACGGCCGCACCATCGATTCGCGTGCGCGCCACGATTGAATCGAGCACCGATGCCGCCATGTCGACCGGATGCCATCCGGCGAGCTTGCCGCCGCGCTTGCCGCCTGCGGTGCGCACTGCGTCGACGATATAGGCTTGTGCCATGCGATTTCCTTTGACGTGAACGTAAACCCCGGGCCACCAATTGCGCGTTCGGCTTTGCGAGGCAAGGCAGTTTTTGAAAGGCTGACATGGACGTAGGCAAAGCGGTAATGGCGCGGCGATCGGTGCGCGGCTTTTTGGACAGGCCGGTCGACATCGACCTGATCCGGCAACTCGTGATCGCGGCGTCGCGTGCGCCATCGGGCGGCAATCTTCAGCCATGGCATGTCGATATCGTCGCGGGCGATGCCATGAACCGGCTGAAACAGACGATGATGGTGCGGCTTGCGGGCGAAGCCGAACCGAGCGAATATGATATCTATCCGAAAGAGCTCATCAGCCCCTACCGCGACCGGCGCTTTGCCGTCGGCGAAGCGATGTACGAACGCATCGGCATACCGCGCGACGACAAAGTGGCGCGCCGCATGTGGTTCGCGCGCAATTTTGCCTTTTTCGGGGCCCCGGTCGCTCTGTTCACGACAGTCGACCGGCGGATGGGCCCGCCCCAATGGAGCGACCTCGGCATGTTTTTGCAGACCCTCATGCTGCTCGCGGTCGAAGCCGGCCTCGCCACCTGTGCACAGGAATGCTGGGCAATTTATCCGCAAACGGTAAAGGCATTTCTCGGTACGCCCGACGAACGCATGCTGTTCTGTGGCATGGCCATCGGTTATGAAGATGTGAGCGAACCCGCCAACGCCTTGCGCACCGCACGCGCCGATGCGGCCGAATGGATGACCGTCGTCGCATAAGCCCGTTATTTGCTATAGCAGCGTTGCATGCACTTGACCGACTTCGACCGCGACCATTTCCTGCGCGATGTCTGGCAGCAAAAGCCGATGCTGTACCGCAATGCCTGGACCGAGTGGAAAAACCCTCTCGATCCCGACGAACTCGCGGGACTTGCCTGCGAAGCGGGGGTTGAATCACGGCTGATCACGCAGCGCCGCGAAGACTGGCGTGTGGAACCCGGCCCGATAGCAGAAAAACGCTTTGGCAATCTGGGCAAGGCACCGTGGACGCTTCTGGTTCAGGCGGTCGACCATCATGTCGCTGACGTCGCTGCGCTGATCGAACCGTTCCGCTTCATTCCCAACTGGCGGATCGACGACGTCATGGTGAGCTATGCCAGCGACGGCGGCGGCGTGGGGCCGCATTTCGACCAATATGACGTATTCCTGGTGCAGGGACTGGGCACGCGGCGCTGGCAGGTCGGCGGGTTGTGCGACAACGACACCGAACTATTGCCGCACGATGATTTGCGTCTGCTCGCAAATTTCGAGGCAACGCACGAATGGCTGCTCGAGCCCGGCGACATGCTCTACGTCCCCCCGCGGTTCGCGCATAATGGCGTTGCGGTCGGCGACGACTGCATGACTTACTCGGTCGGTTTTCGCGCGCCGAGCCGCAGCGAACTGATCGCACATTATGTCGACGATGTGCTGAGCCGATTGTCCGATGATGACCGGTATGGCGACGCAGGGCTGGCGGCGCAGCACAACCCGGGCGAGATCAGCCCCGATGCATTGTCGCGTCTGCACGCGATGGTGATGACGCAACTGGCAGACCCCGACGCCTTTGCTCGCTGGTTCGGGGAATTTAACAGCACGCCGAAATATCCCGATGTGGACTGGTCGCCCGACGCACCGGTGTCGATCCGGGATCTGCGCGCACGACTGGAAGGCGGCGCGACATTGCAACGCAACCCGGCCAGCCGTTTCTCGTTCGTCCGGCGGGGCGACGATCACGTGCTGCTGTTCGTCGACGGCACGAGCTATGCGTGTCGCGACGCCAGTGCCACGCTTGCCGAAACGATGTGCGCCTGTCCGGCGATCATCGTGCATCCCGACCTGATGCGCGACGCCGACGCGGTCGATCTGATTGTGATACTCATCAATGAGGGCCGTATCGCTGTCACCGTGACGGATTAGTCGCGACCGCGCGCCACGCACCGACTGCCAAATCCTCGACGGTCCAGTCGCCGATGCTCCAGCGGACCAGCCTCAGCGCCGGGTGTCCCACTGCTGCGGTCATGCGCCGGACCTGTCGGTTGCGGCCTTCGCGGATGGCAAG
>JANLWD010000244.1:0-6620 GCA_031364345.1 Sphingomonas sp. | reverse complement strand
ATAAAATCGACACCCAGCCGGACCGCGATCAGCTTTGCAAGGCGGCTCGACAGGCAGTTTTCGCCGCTGTTGCCGCACGGCACCGGGACGACCGCCCGGAAGGTTCCGGTGCCGAACAATGCACCCGCCGCTGCCGCCATGTCTTCGGCAACGGCATCGAGGAAAGCGTCGCCCGGATCGCGCTTCAAGGATTTAAGCGCTGCGATCTGCACGTCTTTGACTGCGCTCCGCCAGCGGTAAAGTGCGTGATAGGGCACGGGTCCGCGACGCAGCAGCCGCTTTTGCGCGATCAGCGTCGACCGCAAAAAATCGCTCACGACACCCGGCGAGTCGCGTTCCGACGCTGCTAGCGTTTCAATCCGGCTATATGACGCGTTGATTTCGTTGACAGTCACGATCAGATACCGTGCCACACCGTAATCGGTTTCGCACCGAAATGCGTCGAGCGCATAGATCTTTTGACCGTCATAAGACCGGATTACATAATCCGACAACGGATTGCCGCTGTCCATCACCGCGGCAAGCCGGGAGACATAATTCTCGTCGGCATTAAGCTGGATTTCGTGGATCGAACGGCCGACCTGGTCGTCTGCCGGGGTTTCGCTCAGTCCGGCAAATCGCGCACTGACGGCGCGGACGATAAAGTCCGAATCGACCAGAGCAACGCGGATCGGCGATTTGCGAACTGCATCGGCAAGCACGCCAGCCTCACTGCGGATTTTCGACAATGATTGCGACTGGAGGGCAATGTCGCCGATCAACATCATCTGATCGGCGGCGATCGCCGAACATTCGGTTAGGCGCTCGAGCAATGCCGCGGGACGTTCGACATCAACACGCGGGTCGGCCACGTATAAGATAACGGGATAAGGCAGGCTGGGCAGGGGAAGCGGGCAAAATGCGACAAATCGCCAGTGCGGCGGGCCGGCCACGAACGGATGGTCGGCAAATTCGGGAAGTTCACGCGCATCGGGCACAATGCCGAGCTTCGACGAGATCGCTGCGATGCCCTCCAAGCGAGGCAACACGTCGCGATATTGCGTCAGCGGGATGCCATATGACGCGATGATGTGAAAACCATTTTCTCGGCGAACACCGATAAACGCTGCCGAGCACCGTGCAGCGTCGGCCGCGATGCGTATGACGCGCATGAGTGGCTGGTCGGCAGGACCCGACAAAATAAGTTTGAGGGCCGCGTCTAAGGCGTCAACTTGCACGAAACCGGTCCCCCGAAATTTATTGGTCGAGGAAGCTCCGCATTTTACGTGAACGACTCGGATGTTTTAGCTTGCGCAATGCTTTTGCCTCGATCTGCCGGATGCGTTCGCGCGTGACGCTGAACTGCTGTCCGACTTCTTCGAGTGTGTGATCGGTATTCATGCCGATGCCGAAACGCATGCGCAGCACGCGTTCTTCACGCGGCGTGAGCGATGCAAGAACGCGCGTCACGGTTTCCTTCAGATTGGCCTGAATTGCCGCGTCGACCGGGATAACGGCGTTCTTGTCCTCGATGAAGTCCCCAAGATGCGAGTCTTCCTCGTCACCGATCGGCGTTTCGAGGCTGATCGGCTCCTTGGCGATTTTCATCACCTTACGAACTTTTTCGAGCGGCATCGACAAGCGCTCGGCCATTTCCTCGGGCGTCGGTTCGCGGCCCTGCTCGTGCAGGAACTGGCGACTGGTGCGGACCAGCTTGTTGATCGTTTCGATCATGTGCACCGGAATGCGGATGGTTCGTGCCTGATCGGCAATGCTGCGCGTAATCGCCTGACGAATCCACCAGGTCGCATAAGTGCTGAACTTGTACCCGCGGCGATATTCGAATTTGTCGACCGCTTTCATCAGGCCGATGTTGCCTTCCTGAATGAGATCGAGGAACTGCAGGCCGCGGTTGGTGTATTTCTTGGCAATCGAAATGACGAGGCGCAGGTTGGCTTCGACCATTTCCTTTTTGGCGATGCGGGCTTCACGCTCGGCCTTTTGCACGGTGTTCACGATGCGGCGGAACTCGCTCAGCGACATGCCTGTTGCCTGGCTTATTTCGGCAATCTCGACACGGATCCGCTCGACGGCGTCGACTTCATTTTCGACAAATGCCGCCCATTTTTTGTCGGTGCCCGCCATGCTGGCGAGCCACGTCTCGTCAAGCTCGCGATTGATGTAGCTGTCGAGAAATGCCTTGCGAGGGACTTTATGCCGTTCGGCAAGGCGCAGCATCTGCCCACCCAAAGCCGTAAGGCGCCGGTTGAACGCATAAAGCTGATCGACGAGATATTCGATCTTTGCGCCGTGGAACTGGACGCTTTCGACTTCGGCAGTCAGTTCCTCGCGCAGCCGGTGATATTTCTTTTCCTCTGATCCGGGAAAATCATTACCGACGCCAAGCGCATCGATGCGCGCTTGCTGAACCTTCGAAAACTTTTTGAACAACGCAGCGATCGACGCGAACTTTTCGAGCGCCATCGGTTTCAGCGTTTCTTCCATCTGTGCCAGCGACAGGGTGTTATCTTCTTCCTCGTCGTCGGTCGGACGCGGCGCGCGACGTTCGGTCAGCGCTTCCTCGTCGTGATCGTCTTCGGATACCGGTGCGACTTCGGCAACATCGTCCTCTTCTTTGAACGACGGTCCGGCAGTGCGCTCGCTGATCTCGTCATTTTCTTCTTCGCCGTCTTCGCTCATGGCTTCGGGCGCGGGATCCTTGTTGAGCATCGCATCGAGATCGATAATCTCACGAAGCTGCATTCGCCCTTCGTTCAGCGCATTTGACCAGTCGATGATTGCATGAAATGTTATCGGACTTTCGCACAATCCGAGGATCATCGTGTCGCGGCCGGCTTCGATCCGCTTGGCAATCGCAATCTCGCCTTCGCGGCTGAGCAATTCGACCGCGCCCATTTCGCGCAGATACATGCGGACGGGATCGTCCGTGCGATCGGTGACTTTGGTGACCTTTTCGGCGACATGACCGCTGCCGTCATCAGCGGCATCGACCGCGACGATTTCTTCTTCTTCGTCCTTCTGATCGTCGCCGTCGTCGCCGGCTTCGTCGTTCTCGACCACGTTGACGCCCATTTCGTTGAGCGCCGACATGACGTCTTCGATCTGGTCGGTCGACATTTCGCCGACCACCGCATTGAGGTCGTCAACCGTGATGTATCCGCGCTTTTTGGCACGTGCGACCATCTTTTTGATGTCGGCATCGTTCAAGTCGATGAGCGGCGCGTCGCTCGATTCATTGTCCGCATCGGGCGCTTCGGCCTCAAGTTGTTTTGCCATCTAAATCTACATTCCCATATTCAGCCGGCGGTCTCGTCCCCCTGAACGAGCGCCGCTAATTTTTGATCCGCATCGCGGCGCGCCGTCATCAGGCGCATCTGTTCTGCGTAACCTTCATCACCACTTTCATCGATCAGCCGCGCCGTCGCCGCTGCCAATGCCGCATCAAGCTCAGGCCGCGACGCCAGCGCCTCGATCGCCATAGCCAAATCCCTGCGCGCAACCTGCGGGTCGGCATCGCTGCGCGTGAACGAAAAGGCAAGCCCGTTAAACGCAAGCAACGACGCCAGCAGATCACTCAATCCAAGGCTGTTGCATATAGTTTCCAGCGCGCCCGTTTCAACGAGGCCACCGTCATACGCCGCATCGATCAACGCAGACTTGAATTCAGACAGTGCCGGATCACTGATCGGCAGGACCGACAACGCTTCGGCACAGGTCAGAATAAGTGCAGGATGGCGGACCAGCCCAGCCATGATCGCGCGTCCGTAAAGGTTTTCGATCCCACCGCCGATTGCCCTTGCCTTTGTCGATGCCGGGCCATGCGAAACCATGACGTTCGCCGTCCGAAATTTGCCGCGTTGGGGCACAAATGGCGCGCGCGTAAAAAAGAGCGCATCGAGCCGTTCGCGCACTGCGCCGTTGTAATGCCGCCGCACATCGGGGTCGCCGATCGTCGCGATGTGTTCGCAAAGGCGATGCTTTAGCCCCGCACGCTGTTCGGGCGTCTTGAGCGGTGCGGCCGAGCATTCGGCATCCCACAAATAATCGACCAGCGGCTGGGCGGCTTCGGCCAGCGCTTCAAAAGCAGCGCGACCGCCACTTTTCACAACATCGTCGGGGTCCTGACCGGGTGGCAATGTCACGATATTGAGGCTTCGGCCCGGGCCAAGCATGGGCATCGCACGAAGGACCGCGCGCATTGCGGCTTTACGTCCGGCATTGTCGCCATCGAAGCAGAGGATCGGGACATCGACGAGCCGCCACATGCGTTCGATTTGCGCTTCGGTCAGTGCCGTGCCGAGCGGTGCGACCACTTCGTGAATACCCGCGCCTGCCAGCGCGATTGCGTCCATATAGCCTTCGACGGCGATCAAGCGTCCGGCCTTACGCGTCGCAGTTGCCGCGCGATCGAGATTCCACAACGTCCTGCCTTTGTCGAAAAGGGGCGTATCGGGCGAGTTCAGATATTTGGGTTCGCCGCTGCCGAGGATGCGACCGCCAAACGCAATGCATCGCCCGCGCGGATCGCGGATCGGAATCATCAGCCGGCCGCGGAACCGGTCATACGGGGCCTTGTCGTCGACCGCGATCAGCAGCCCTGCGTCGACAAGCATCGCATCGCCATAACGCGCGAGCGCTGACTTAAGCTTTCCCCGGCTATCGGGCGCAAAACCGAGGCCAAAGGTCGTCACGAGTTCGGACGAAACGCCGCGCTTGTCGAGATAGGCGCGCGCTTCTGCACCCTCGATGCCGGCGAGTTGCTCAGCAAACCACGTCTGCGCCGCCGCCATGACATCGTGCAGCCCGTTCTGCTGCTCGGCACGCTCGGCCGCGCGGGGATCGGCAGCGGGCATATCCATGCCAGCGCTGGCGGCAAGCTCCTTTACGGCATCGATAAATGGCAGGCCCTGTTGTTCGGTCAGCCAGCGGATTGCGTCGCCGTGCGCACTGCACCCGAAACAGTGATAGAACCCCTTGTCGTCATTGACATAAAATGACGGCGTCTTCTCGTTGTGGAACGGGCAGGGCGCTTTCCATTCCCGCCCCGCACGTTGGAGCTTCAACGATTTGCCGATCAGACCGGACAGCAGCGTGCGGCTGCGCAGTTCATCGAGGAAGGCCGGAGATAGCGCCACCTATGCCAGCGATGCCTTTACCAGCGCACTGGCTTTCGTCATGTCGAGTTCGCTCGCGTGGCGGTCTCTCAGCGCAGCCATCACGCGGCCCATGTCTTTCACGCCCGTCGCGCCGACTTCGGCCTTGATCGCTTCGATGGCGAGCAGTGTCTGCGCTTCGCTCAGTTGTTGCGGCAGGAAACGTTCAATCACGGCAACTTCGGCGGCTTCTTTTGCGGCGAGTTCGGGGCGGTTGCCGGTCGTGAACATCTCGATCGATTCGCGCCGCTGCTTGACCATTTTCTGGAGCACTTCGACGACGAGCACGTTGTCGTCGTCGGGCGATTTTCCGGTCCTCGCTTCGATGTCGCGGTTCTTGATTGCCGACTGGATCAGGCGGATCGTGCCCAGAGTGTCGGCGTCACGCGCTTTCATCGTCGCAATCTGCGCCGCCTGGATTTCGTCTCGAATCATCGGTTCTCTCGTCGGGAAACCTCATGCTTAGCCGCATTGCACTTTCGTTACCAGAATTGACCGCGCGCGAGTCGCGACCTAGTGACCGCAGCTTAGCGACATTGCTGCCCATCCCCTCCAACGGAGTCCACTTCCGCATGGCCGATCCTTCGTGCGCAACCGGCATTCTCGTCTTGGCCGACGGCACCGTCGTCCACGGCCGTGGATTCGGCGCGGAGGGCGCAGCGGTGGGCGAAGTGTGCTTCAATACCGCAATGACCGGCTATCAGGAAATCATGACTGACCCGTCCTATGCCGCGCAGATCGTCACATTCACCTTTCCGCACATCGGCAATGTCGGTGCCAACCCTGAAGATATGGAAGCGGCCAATGCGCATGCAGTGGGGTGCATCGTGCGCGAAGACGTCACGGCGCCATCCAATTTCAGGAGCACTGGCGGGTTCGACCAATGGCTGCGCGCCAACGGGCGGATCGGCTTGGCGGGCGTCGATACCCGCGCGCTGACACGCCGTATCCGCGAAGTCGGGGCGCCTAATGCGGTGATCGCGTATCGCAAGGATGGCGTCTTCGATGTGGCCGAGCTGCTGGCACTGGCGCGCGAATGGCCCGGGCTCGAGGGGACTGATCTGGCCAAGCCAGTGACGACATTGCAGAGCTATGCGTGGGATCAGGGGCTTTGGAAGCTCAGCAAAACTGCCGATCTTTTCCCATATCGCACACGGCGTCGAAAAGTCGTTGCAGTTGATTATGGCATGAAACAGAATATCTTGCGTAACATTGTTGATAGTAGTTGTGAAGTAATAGTCGTGCCCGCGACAGCCAGTTTCGACGAGATCGTGGCGCACGAACCCGATGGCCTGTTCCTGTCAAATGGGCCCGGCGATCCGGCGGCGACGGGGGAGTATGCGGTGCCAGTGATCCAGCAATGGCTTGGCACGGGCAAGCCGTTGTTCGGGATTTGCCTGGGGCATCAGTTGTTGGGTCTCGCGGTCGGCGCGAAGACTGTGAAGATGCACCAGGGGCACCGGGGGG
>JANLWD010000261.1:0-3092 GCA_031364345.1 Sphingomonas sp. | reverse complement strand
GTTTTCGAGGGCCTCGGGCAAATCGTCGAACAGGCGCGCCATCGCATGCGACGGTTTCATCCAGGCATCGGGTGACGATTTAACCCGGTCGTCGCTGTCGATATAGGCCGATGCGGCGATGCACAGCATGACGTCGTGCGCCGGATGAAAATCCTCGGGTCCGTAGCAAGTCGGGTTGGTCGCGATCAGCGGCAAATCGTATCCGTCGGCAAGTGCAATCAGGTGCGGCTCTGCGCTCGTTTCGACGGGATCCTGCCGCCGCGACAGTTCGATGTACAGACGATCGGGAAAAAGTGCGCAGAGGCGATCGGCATAGTCGGTTGCCGCCTGATGCTGCCCGGCTGCGAATAATTTCGCCAAAGCTCCCTCGGCACCCGCGCTGAGCGCGATCAAGCCTTCGGTCCGTTCTGCAAGCACGTCGAACGTCACATGTGCGGGCTGATCGATCGGTCGTGCGAGATGAGCCGCCGAGACAAGCCGGCAAAGATTGTCGTAACCAACGTCATTTTGAGAATAGAGCGCAAGCCAGTCGAATGCCCCCGGTGAACCCTGAGGTGTGTCGGGCCGTGCAAGGCACAGAAATGTCCCGATGATCGGCTGCACGCCGACTTTTTTGCAGCTGTCGGAGAACGGCATGACCCCGTACATTCCGTTGCGATCGCAAATTGCGACCGCGGGAAAACCCATATCGCGGGCGCGTTGTGCGATCTCCTTGGGGTCAATTGCCCCTTCGAGCATCGTATAAGCGGAAAACACCCGAAACGGGACGAATGGCGCAAAGGACATGCGACGGCGTTAAGCCATATCGAGCCGTATTCAACGATTCCTTTGGTTCAGACGATCAGCTTTTCGATGTCGGCGGCCATGCTTTCGGGCTTGTCGGCGGGCGCATAACGGGCGACTGGCTTCCCGTCCTTGTCGATCAGAAATTTGGTGAAATTCCATTTGATCGACTGAAGCCCCATCAGCCCGGGCTTTTCCTTTTTCAAATATTTGAACAACGGGTCTGCGTCGTCACCGTTGACTTCGACTTTGGCGAGGACGGGAAATGTCACGTCATAAGTCAGCGAGCAAAAACTGGCGATTTGTTCCGCGCTGCCGGGTTCCTGCGCACCGAACTGGTTGCACGGAAAGCCGAGAACGGTGAGCCCCCGGTCCTTATATTTACGGTGCAGCGCCTCGAGCCCTGCATATTGCGGCGTGAACCCACATTTCGACGCGACATTCACGACGAGAATCGGGCCGCTGATTTCACTCAGTTTCAATTCCGTGCCGTCGGCCTTCTTGACCGTGTAATCATAGACGCCCATCGCGCGTGCTCCTGTGCCGTTCACGGCTCTATGGATCATATTAAAGTGCTCGTCACGACCTCAAAACCATCGTCGCGGTCCCACCGTTTGATAGCTCGCATTCTGATCGCATCAATTGCCGTGCTTGCGGTGCTGATATTCGACATGCGCCCGGCGGTTCCAGTCAAGAAGGCGCCGACTGCCGCGCAGGCTAATCGCGCCCGGGTGCTTGCCGACCGCGTCCGTATCCAGCTTATGCAAGGCAATGGTGAGACCACGGTTCGGCTTGACGTCACTGATCTCGCTAGTCTCGCCGCACTGGCAAGCGGAATTGCAAAATTCGGCCGATCCGACGCCGCTTTCGGTCCTGATGCGGTCGTTATCCGCAACAGCCGTTCAATCGGCCCCGTCTGGCTCAATCTTTCCCTGCGTGTTGGGCGCAGTGCGAAGGGCCTTCCAGACCTGAACCTCAACATCGGCGACTTGCCGCTCGGCAAAGCCCTGAGTCGATGGCTGATCAATCGCATTTTCGGGATGCTACAAGCGCGTCGTGGCGTCATTATGGGTCTCGACGAAATTATTCGGTCGGTCACCATTGAGCGCACATCGATCGCAGTTGCGATCGATGTGCCACCCGAAAGCAATATCGTCAACGCGCTGTCCAGCATCCGAACCCGCCCCGTCGATGCCGCGCATACCGCCGCCATATATTGCCGGCTTTTCGTTCAAAACCGCATCAGGCCGACGAGCGATATGGCAATGATTGTGCGGCGTGCGTTTGCACCGACTTCGTCAACGCTGGCCATCGTCGAGCAGAACCGCGCCACATTCACGGCGCTTGCCATGTACACAACGACGCCCGACGCCGGGCGATTGTCGGGCAGAGCACTGCGACATGTTAGCCAATGCCAGACAGACCGGATTGAACCGCTGCTTGCCGGACGCGCCGACCTTGCGAAACATTGGGCCGTCTCGGCGGCACTTGCGGTAACACTCGGTGATGACGTCGGCGGCGCGATCGGCGAATGGAAAGAATTGTCCGACAGCAGGCCGGGTGGAAGCGGCTTTTCGTTTGTCGACCTCGCCGCCGACCGCGGCGGACTCGCTGCCGCCCGCCTAGCATCGGATCCCGAAACGGCGTCGCTGGCCGCAAACCGGTTGCGTCAGGTCACTGCCGAAGACCTGCTTCCCATACGCGCCCTCGCCTTGTCGGAAGGCATCAGTGAGCGCCGATTTCTCGAGAGATATGCCTCGATCGACAGCAGGGAATTTTCGGCAGCCAAGGCACGGGTTGACCGCGTGATCGGCCGCACTTTCGGGCGCTAAGCCAACACGCCGTCGTGGAGCCGCAGCACGCGGTCCATTTTGGCCGCGATTCGCTCGTTGTGCGTGGCGACCAGTGCCGATGACCCTTCGGATCGCACAAGGTGAAGAAATTCGGCAAAGACAACATCGGCGGTTGCCTCGTCGAGGTTACCGGTCGGTTCATCGGCCAGCACCAGCGTCGGCCGGTTCGCCAGCGCGCGGGCGACGGCAACACGCTGCTGTTCGCCACCCGACAGTTGCGACGGCTTGTGCGTCAGCCGCTGTGACAAACCGAGCGCACCCAGCAGCGACATCGACCGATCTCGCGCTACGCCAGCCTCTATTCCATGAATAAGTTGGGGCAGGATGACGTTTTCGATCGCGTTGAAATCGGGCAGCAGATGATGAAACTGATATACGAATCCCAAACTGTCACGACGCACGCGCGTTCGCCCATCGGTGTCGAGTGCAGAGACTTCTTCGTCGGCAATACGGATC
>JANLWD010000190.1:0-9092 GCA_031364345.1 Sphingomonas sp. | reverse complement strand
TTCACGCACGAGCCGAAGCTGATGCAATTTTGGCAAAAGCCGAAGATGACGCCAGCGCGTTAATCGGACGCCGTCAAAAAATGGCAGAAGACAAAATTGCTGCTGTTGAGCGAAGCGCAATTGCCGGTGTCCGTTCGCGGGCAGCGACTGCTGCAGCTTCAGCCGCTGCACAACTGATTGCGGAAAAACACGATGCGAATGCCGACAAATCGCTGATCGATGCGGCAATTTTACGACTGAATTGAATCCTATCGCACAAGGGCGGCCATTATGTTGAAAACTCTTTTTCTGGGGATCGCGTTCTCGCTTGTGGCATTGCCCGCAATGTCCGAGGTGCCGGCACCTGCAGCAGCGACCAAGTACAGCGCTGAAACGCCGATTGAAACGCTCGTCGCGGATCCGAAAGCGAAGACTGTTCTTGAAACCGTTTTTCCCGGCATGACGTCACATCCGATGTATGATCAATTCAAATCTATGTCGCTCAAGCAGCTACAGCCGATGGCTAGTGACAAGATTACCGACGCCAACATAGCAAAGCTCGATGTCGAACTTGCTGCACTCAAATAGATGACGTCGCGCCCTTGAGCGGATAAGGGAGCGAGGATGTCGTCTCCCCAATCGCCTGACCGTTTCAATGAAGATAAAGCGACATACGCAGTCAAGGGCGGTGACGTCCCCGATCTCGACGGTGGTGTCGCGGCGATCCGCAACGTTTTGAAAACACTTCCACAAAAGCCGGGTGTGTATCGGATGACCGACACGCGTGGCGATGTACTATATATCGGCAAAGCGCGCTCGCTGCGCAACCGCGTCGCCAATTATACGCAAGTGACGCGTTTGCCGCGACGATTGCAACGCATGGTGGCGCAAACACGCGGAATGACGATCGTCACCACCAACAATGAAGCCGAAGCGCTTCTTCTCGAAGCCCAACTGATCAAACGATATCGTCCAGCCTATAATGTGCTGTTGCGCGACGATAAGTCGTTCCCATTCATCCTGCTGCGTTCCGACCATGAATTCCCGCGGCTTCAGAAGCACCGTGGCGCCCGGCGCGCGAAGGGAAATTATTACGGACCCTTCGCAAGTGCTGGCTCGGTCAACACCACGCTGAATGCCCTGCAAAAACTCTTTCTCTTGCGCAGTTGCACTGACAGCTTTTTCAACAATCGCGACCGGCCCTGTCTGTTGTATCAGATTAAGCGGTGCTCGGCGCCTTGTGTCGCGCGTATCTCCACCGAAGAATATGCAGACCTTGTCAGCGATGCAAAATGCTTCCTCGCTGGCAAGGCGACATCGGTGCAAGCCAAACTCGGCTCCGCGATGCAGTCGGCGGCCGCGTCGATGGATTTTGAACGCGCTGCACTTTACCGCGACCGTCTTCGCGCGCTGACATTTATTCAGGGGACGCAGGCAATCAACGCCGAGGGCGTCGGTGACGCCGACATCTGGGCGCTGGCGGGGAAATCTGGCGTTATTTGCATTCAGGCGTTTTTCATCAGAGGCGGACAAAATTGGGGACACCGCGCTTTTTTCCCCGCGCATACCGCCGATGTTCCTGAAGACGAAGTTCTGACCAGCACGTTGATGCAGTTTTACGAAGACGTGCCGCCGCCCCGAACGATCTTGCTTGATCGCGTTCTCGACGAAGCGGCGCTTCTCGAAGAGGCATTTGGCGGTAAAACCACGCTGACGATGCCGCAACGTGGCGACCGCGTCCGGCTGGTGAAACAGGCAACGCGCAATGCCGAAGAAGCGCTGGATCGCCGCGCCGCAGAATCGACGACCCAAGGCAAGCTTCTGCGCGATGTTGCCGAACTTTTCGAACTCGAAGGGCCGCCGAAGCGGATAGAGGTTTATGACAACAGCCATATCCAGGGAACGAATTCGGTCGGCGCGATGATCGTCGCGGGGCAGGAAGGTTTCATGAAAGGCCAGTATCGCAAGTTCAACATCAAAAACCCTGACACCGTACCCGGCGACGATTTCGGCATGATGCGTGAGGTCTTGGAACGTCGGTTCACGCGCGCACAAAACGAAGATCCCGATCGCGAAAATGGTAGCTGGCCCGATCTTTTGCTGATCGATGGCGGAAAAGGTCAGTTGTCCGCAGTCAGGGGTGTGCTCGAAGCCATGGGCGTTGATGATGTCCCGCTGGTCGGTATTGCAAAAGGCCCCGATCGCAATGCCGGACGCGAGACATTTCATCTACTCGACGGGCGCGAGATCAACTTGCCGACGAACCATCCGGTTTTGTTTTATCTGCAGCGGTTGCGCGATGAGGCGCACCGTTTCGCAATCGGTGCGCACCGCGCAAAACGCGCGAAAGCACTGGTGACGTCGTCGCTCGATGATGTCGCAGGCATCGGTCCTGCACGCAAAAAAGCTTTGTTGATGCACTTCGGCACGGCGCGCGCCGTCAAAAACGCGTCGCTTGAAGATTTGCAAAAGGCACCCGGCGTGTCCGAAGCAGTTGCACGCACAGTGTTCGATTTTTTTCACTCGAATGCCACGGCATGATGCTGAAATATGACGCAATAATATTGGGGGCAGGGGGCGCTGGCCTCATGTGCGCGGCCGCGGCAGGACAACGCGGGCGCCGGGTCCTCGTAATCGACCACGCCGATGAACCCGGTAAAAAAATTCTTATTTCCGGTGGAGGGCGATGCAACTTTACCAACATCAACGCATCACCCGATCGCTATATTTCGGCAAACCCGCATTTCGCCAAGTCGGCTTTCGGGCGGTATCGGCCCGCTGACTTTATCGCGCTGGTCGATCGCTATGGCATTGCGTGGCATGAAAAAACGCTGGGTCAGCTTTTTTGCGACGGATCGGCAAAGCAGATTGTGGCGTTGCTGATGGACGAGTGCCGCAATGCCGATGTTGCATTCTCATTTGGCGTGCCCATCGCCGATGTCAGTCATTCCGGTAACCACTTTGTCGTTCGATATGGTGACATGTCGGCGACCGCACCGGCATTGGTGATCGCCACCGGTGGTCCGTCGATACCGAAAATGGGTGCAACCGGTTTTGCTTATGATCTGGCGCGTAAATTCGGAATGAAGCTAATCGAACCGCGTCCGGCGCTCGTGCCGTTTACCTTGGGCGGTGACGAAGTGCTTTTTCGTGAATTGTCCGGTGTCGCGACAGACGTTGTTGTCGCGGTCGGACGCACAACGTTTCGCGAAGCCGCGTTATTTACGCATCGTGGTTTGTCCGGCCCCGCGATGCTGCAGATTTCGTCCTATTGGCGACACGGCAATCCCGTCGATGTCGATTTCCTGCCCGATTGCCCGCGACGCTGGCTTCGCGATCTGAAGCGAACGTCGCCGCGCACCAAATTGAAAGCGGCACTCGGCGATCATCTGCCCGCGCGATTGGCCGAAACACTCACTGCGCGATTGGCGCTCGATGATGATCTTCTTACTTTTAAAGACGACGTGCTCGAGATGGTCGAACGCAAGCTCGCGGCATGGGCTTTTCACCCGAACGGGACCGAAGGATTTGCAAAGGCCGAAGTGACCGTCGGCGGGATTTGCACTGATGAGTTGTCATCGAAAACGATGGAGGCGCGCAAGCTGCCTGGGCTTTATGTGATTGGTGAAGCCGTCGATGTTACTGGCTGGCTGGGCGGCTATAACTTTCAATGGGCATGGGCGAGCGGTTGGGCCGCTGGACAGGCGCTATAGCGTCACGTCATCCCCAGCAGGCGCCGGGATTTGCGAATTGCTCGAAAGCCCGTCGATTTTGCCACATTGCGTGCTGGATACCGACTGGGTGAAGCAGGATTGAAGCCGACACGGCGCAAAATCGCGTTCATTCCGCGCGCCTCTGCTTCGGCATAGCTATAGGCACTTCGCCACGTGACCGAAAAGCTGATCGATACCTCGGGACCGTTTTGCACCCAATGCGGCGACATGACCGGCACGTAAATGCCGGCACCTGGGGACAGATCAAATCGTTGGCCGCGCGCGGCATAACCGTCCTGCCACGGAAGATTGCGGTGCCCTGTTCCTGAGTGAAAAGCTTCATGCGCAACCGGTGGCGCGATTTCTTCGTCATCTGCGGGAAACACGGTCATCGACTTTGTGCCGCGAAGCTGAAGCAGGATATTATGTTCGGGATCGAAATGCAGCGGTGTGATCGAATTCGGGCTTGATATGAAAATGAAGGCTTCCTGTTTCAGCATCGGTCCGGTTTTGGCATCGATTACCGAATGAAGCGATGCGAGCGCATCGTTCAGTAATGCCCGATAGGCGCTGTCTTTCTCAACGAACTTAAGGACCATCCAAGATCCGTTCTGTTCGATCCCGCGGATCGTCTGCACAACTGAAAGTCCGTTCGCCGGCACTTCGTCGATGGCAATCCCCAGCGGCAGGTTGCCGCGATTATATTCGACATCATCCGGATGCATGCGTTGCGCAAGCGCAGCGAGTGCGTCGAGCGTAAACATCGGATGGTGCGCGAGCGAATGCGCAACGATGCCTGACTTTTCCGGGTAAATGCGATCCAGCTCAGCAGTATTGGGAAACGCGGCCATCACCACCCCTTCAGTGCCGACGACAGCTGTTCCGCGGAACGCGCCGCATGGAAAACGAGGTGCCGCGCGGCGCCGGCCACTGGCACCGTCGCGCGTACGATAGTGCGACGCTCAGCCCACAGACTGTTGATCATCGGATGATCTTCGACGGCGCAACTGTCGGACCACTCGATCGCTGGGTCGGCAAGAATTTTCAGGTTTTCGATTTTGATGAGAACGCCGGGTGAAAAGCGCGCAAAGTTCTCGTCGAATGCAATCTTGAACGAAAAACTTCCGGGCGGTGTCAAGAAATTCACGAGCATCGCAATCGGCCGCCCATCGATCGCAAGACGAAGCATCTCGAGCTTTCGTTCGGCCTGCGCGCCAGTGATCACGTCGGTGAAGAAAGCCGACGTTTCAGGTGTCGCATTCAAAGCGGTGCGTTCGCGGCCCTTCCATCCTGATGCTTCGAGCAACAGGAAGTCGGTGATCCACTGGCCGGCGTCGCTTTCGAATGGCAGCGTGTCGACCGTTATCACACCCAATTCTTCGAGCCGCGCACGCAACCGGCGAAGTTCTTTGCGCTTTTTCTGGCGCATATTGGCGACATAATAAGCTTCAGGGTTGAGCGGGCTTTTCAGCAACGCACGCTCGGTTCGATAGACGACGTCGGCACGGCGCGCCGCAATCAGACCGGCGTAGACGGGTCCCGTGGGATCGAGCCCGACAATATGGAAGAAGTTCGAGGCCCAGCTTGCGCTGTCCATCTGCGCCAATACCGCTGTCCAGAAGACCGCTTCATCGCCAGCGCGAACCAACGGCGCGCCATAAAAACAATGATAATGCAGCCAATTTTCAATGTGATGGACGGGTAAGCGGCCGTATCGCCGTCGATGAGTCACGGGCAAAAGCCCGATCAACGACGCCCCTGACCAGACTGCCAGAAGACGATCGTCTCGAACTGTATCGAGATGTTTGATTGCGGGTTGCATGAACCAGCGTTCGGCAAACGGGTTGGGTTCGCTCGCGGCGCCTGCAAGTGCATCCCAGTGCGGATACCATGATACAGGTATTTCGCGCAGCAATACCTCTTCGACGATGATTTCCTGCGACATTACGCCGAGCGCATGCGGTGTCATGCTGCGTCTAGAGCAGTGATGATTTCGCCCGACCGGATCGGTGCGACATTGTGCTGCGCAAACAGATTGAAAACGCCGTCCCACCATAACCAGAATTTCTTGAGATCAGCCGCGTTGCGCACATAGGGCGTGTGGCCGGGGACGATCGTCGGCGTGTGGAACGATAGGCTGAACAGTTGGTGCCCGCTATCGAGCAATTGACGGATGGCGATCAGGGCATCGTGCAGTCGGACGCCTTCGGGTGTTAGCGGGACGCGGTCGAACAGGCCGAGCCGCGCGAGCATACCGCGGGCGGGCGCATAATCCTGCACCCGCAGCTTATCACGCAGCAAACCTGTCGTCGTGGCAGTCAGCGGGACTTCATAGACGCCGTGACCGACCGACCACGGCCATACCGGGTGCTGCGAAAAGTCGGGACCGCCCTGAGCGCGATAATCGAACGTTGCTCGCACTGAGACATCGAGCCTGTATCCGGCTTCGGCCAGAAGTGCGGCTGTATTCGCGCCGATACCGTAACGACCGGCCCGATAGACCGCCGGACGCACACCCGTCTCTTGAAAAATCTTGTCCGTCAACGTCTGAAGCTTTGCGCGTTCAAGCGCGATCGGCAAGTTGCCAGCATAGCTGTTTTCGCGCGTGATGGCTTCGTCGAAGGGGGGATTGACCCAGGGATGCAGCTGTGTGCCGATATCGCACGCGCCGTCGTCCGCCATCGCGCGCATTGCAGTGGCGCTGTCCGGGTTCGCAACGACCGGCCAGTCGACCAAATAGGTGGGAATACAGTTGCGGTCAGTGAAGAACCGGTTCGCGTGAGGCAATGCATCGATTGCTTCAGTCGAGGTCGCTTCGCGGCGAAATGGTCCTTTCCAATCGAACTCCTCTTCAGCATCGGCAAAAATGACAAAGCGCCGGCCCAAACTGTCGGGAAGTGCGATGCGCGCGTCAGCTCGCGGCGGCAAATCGAGCCGCGCAACTCCGTTCATGGCCCCCGCGGACGGTATGACAGACCCCCAGTGAAACATCGCCACCCTTCGACATGCGTCGGGTAACATAAATGTTGTTGCGCAATGCTTACCGCGGCGAAGATTGATGGCATAGCAGAAAGATGCATGTGCGGGCGCCTGCCATCATCGTTGCCGTAAGGGCGCACGGCGAACACGGCGCTGTCGTGCGCGCGATGACTGCCGAAGCCGGACTGCTTGTCGGATATGTCAGTGGCGGCCGATCACGATCGAACCGACCGATCCTGTCGGCCGGAAACATCGTTTCAGCCGAATTTCGTGCCAGAAATGATGTGCAGATGGCATCGCTATCGGTCGAGCTCGTCGAAAGTCGCGCACCATTGCTCGTCGAACCGCTGGCAGCTGCTGCGATTGAATGGATAACTGCGCTTGTCGCGGTCACACTGCCTGAAGGGCATCCCTATCCGCGGATTTACAGCACGCTTGATGCCGTGTTGCGAGCAGTCGAGTCGGCACCATCCGCGCGTTATTGGATCGGCGCGTTGGCGCGTTATGAGGGCCTGATCCTGTCCGAACTGGGTTATGGCGGCGGAGCGATCGATCTGACCAGCAACGGCCGTCGCTTGCGTGACGATCTGCTAACCGCGCGCCGCGCCGATATTTTGCCCGCGCGCGATCGCCTCATCGATCGGATCGACCGCGCAATGGAGCGTTGACCGCTTGCCCATGTGGACGGCAAGGAAGAATCATGAAGCGAAATGACGGCCAAAATCCCGAGATCACCGCCCGGTGGCGACCCGCAACGCAAGCAGTGCGCGGCGGCACCGTGCGATCCGAATGGGGGGAGACATCGGAAGCGCTCATCCTTTCGTCGGGCTATACTTACGACGATGCAGAAACCGTGGCCGCCCGTTTTGCGGGCGAAGCGACAGGGCCGACCTACTCCCGGCTGCAAAACCCGACAGTGGAAATGCTCGAACACCGTATCGCTCTGATGGAAGGAGCCGAAGCCGCGCGATGTCAGGCGACCGGAATGGCAGCGATGACGACGGCGCTGCTGTGTCAGTTACAGACCGGCGATCATGTCGTCGCGGCGCGCGCGGCATTCGGCTCGTGTCGGTGGTTGACCGATCATTTGCTCCCCAAATGGGGTATTACCACGACAACAATCGACAGTCGCGACAATGACGCATGGAAAGCTGCGATTCAGCCGAATACGAAAGTGTTTTTCTTTGAAACGCCTGCGAACCCCACAATGGATATCGTTGATATGAAATATGTTTGTGGGCTTGCCCGCGAGCATGGCATTACGTCGGTCGTCGACAATGCGTTTGCCACTTCGGTCCTTCAGCGCCCGCTCGATTTCGGGGCGGATGTCGTCGCCTATTCCGCGACCAAGATGATGGACGGGCAGGGACGGGTGCTTGCCGGGGCCGTCGCGGGGTCGAAAAAGTTCATCGACGAAAAACTGCTTCCGTTTCAGCGAAATACCGGGCCGAATCTGTCGCCGTTCAATGACTGGGTGGTGATGAAAGGGCTCGAGACGCTCGACTTGCGCGCGATGCGGCAGTCGGAGAGCGCCATTAATGTTGGCAAGTTAATCGAAGTGCGGGTGCCCAAAATGCTCCATCCCGGTCTGCCGAGCCATCCGCAGCACAATCTGGCGGCGGTGCAAATGAAGGCTTTCGGCCCGATTTTCTCGTTTGTGCTGGATGGCGGGCGGCGACAGGCAATGGACTTGCTCAACGCCCTCACGCTGATCGACATATCGAACAATATCGGCGACTCGCGCTCGCTGATGACGCACCCCGCCTCGACCACGCACCACAGCGTCGGCCCCGATGCACGCGCCGAAATGGGCGTGGACGAGGGGATGATCCGCATAAACATCGGCCTCGAAGACCCGCAGGATTTGATCGAGGACTTGGATCAGGCGCTGACGAAAGTCGGGCTATGATGAAAGCGCTCTTTCCGTTTGCTGAAACGACGCGTGGGATCACGGTACGCGTGTCAGTCAGCTTTCTGCCCGAACAGTCCGAACCTGACAAAGGCCGATGGTTCTGGGCCTATCATATCCGCATCGAGAATGAGGGGCAGATGGCGGCGCAGCTGATGACGCGGCGATGGGAGATAACCGACGGCCGCGGGGCCAGAAGCCTTGTCGAAGGCGACGGTGTGGTGGGGGATCAGCCGGTGGTGATGCCTGGCGCGTCCTATGACTATGTGTCCGGTTGTCCGCTGACAACGCCGTCGGGGCATATGGTCGGATCCTACGGCATGGTTGCCGAGGACGGATCGAGTTTCGATGTGGCGATCCCGAAGTTCCTGCTGACGGCTCCGGTGACGGCACGGTGAGGATGAGTGCCAATTCCCCCCTCCCTAAGGGGAGGGGCGACTCGCCTGCAGGCGAGCGGGGGAGGGCATCCGAACCTAAAGCCTTCAAGCACCCTCACCCGCTCGCTAACGCGA
>JANLWD010000150.1:0-2900 GCA_031364345.1 Sphingomonas sp. | reverse complement strand
CGCAGACATCGGCCGAAAATGCACCTTCGCCGATGAGTGCGGCGCGCACGTCGAGATGTTCGCCGATCCGCGCAAAACCGCCCGGCATCACGCGCCACATGCCCGCCGCATCGCGCGTTGCAAACACCCGCAGCAGGAACGGCCGCGGCTCGAGCCCCTTGGCGCCGACCGTGGGCAGCGTCGACAGGCGCGCCAGTTCCTGCCCGACATAGTCGATCCCGCGCCGTTCCATGTCGATCAGCAGTGCGGTGCGCGCGCCATCACTCAATTCGCCGCCGATCACAGGCCCGTCGCGAAGCCCGCGCGGGCTGGTCGGGAATGCCGGACTGATCAGCATCGTATCGAGCGCATCGATGACATGTGCGCGCTCGCTGTCCTGCCCGCACCACCATGTCGCGATATTGGGCATCCGCAGATCTTCACCGGTCAGACGCAGCGAGAGACGCGGCAGGAATGCCGTGAACGCCGGTGATTCGAGCACACCGGCGCCGGGCGCATTGGCAATCACGACATTGCCCGCCGCCATCGCATCGACGAGCCCCGGCACACCGATTTTAGATCGCGAATCGAACGCGAGCGGATCGAGCAGTCGCGGGTCGACGCGCCGCCACAGCGCATCGACCCGCTTCATCCCCTCGATCGTGCGCAGGAACAGCCGGTCGTTATGGACGGTCAGGTCTTCGCCTTCGACCAGAAGCATTCCCAGATAGCGTGCGAGATGCGCCTGTTCGGCATAGCTCTGGTTGAACCGGCCCGGCGTCAGCAAAGCAATGCGCGGGTCGGCGCGCGGCGAAGATGCCGCAATCCCCGCGCGGACATCGGCAAAAAACGGCGCGAGCCGTTCGATATTCAGCCGCGTCTGCAATCCCGGCAGGACGCGCGCGACGGCAAGCCGGTTTTCAAGCGCATAGCCCGCCCCCGTTGGCGTTCGCGTATGATCGGCAAGCACGCGCCATTCGCCATTGGGACCGCGCCCGATGTCGGCCGCATAAAAATGCAGTTGATGCCCACCCGGCGGTTGCAGGCCGATCATCGGCCGTAGGAAATGCGGCGATCCGTTGAGAAGTGCGGCGGGCAGCAGGCCATTGCCGACAAGCCGCTGGGCTCCGTAAATATCGGCGAGCAGCAATTCCATCAGCCCGGCGCGCTGAACAATCGCATCGGCGATGCCCGCCCATTCGCGCGCATCGATCATCAGCGGGATCGGCGACAGCGGCCATTTTCGTTCATCACTGTCGCCGGGCATGCGAAAGCCGGTTCCGATTTCGTCGGCCTGGCGCTGGATACGGCTGCGCGCCTGGCTCAAGTCGCCGTGATTGGCCGCGGCGACTTCGTCGGCCATTGCTGCCCACATCGCGCGATTGGTCGCGTCGCGAACGACATCGCCTTTGGCAACACTGGCGCCATATGCATCGAGCCACGCGGCCCCGCTGAACAAGGGCATTTCAGGCGCGGGACTAGCCAAGCGCGGCTCGCATATGTCGTCCCCTTCGTTGCCCGCGCCATTAACACCAAGTGCAGGGACGGTTGCAACCGACGAAGACGTTATTGTTCAGGAAAGACGTCGGGAATTTCCCGCATCGGCGCGGTCAGTATTTCTGCTGGCGCTCATACAGCGATTTATAGTGCTGGATGCGTGTGACGCGCAGGCCCGGCATGCCCGATCGCTCGACCGCGCGCTGCCATCCTGCAAATTCTTCGAGCGTCAGATTATAGCGGTTGCAGACATCGTCGATCGAAAGCAGCCCGCCGTTGACCGCGGCAACGACTTCGGCCTTGCGCCGCACGACCCAGCGCGTGGTACCCGCGGGGGGCAATGTCGCAAGCGTCAGCGGTTCGCCCAACGGGCCGATTACTTGTGCGGGACGGATTTTCTGGTTTTCGATCATTTACTTCCTCACAGGCACCAACGGGCACCGCACGCTGACTTGATTTGACGGGTCTAGCAGCACGGGCTTGAAGGAACGCTGAAACGCCAAGGTAAACGCGCTGGTCATGTTAGTTTACGCGAATTTACGGGATTTAAGATTTGATCGCTGAACCGGTGTGTGGCTGCGGTGGGCGACCCGACCGGCGCGAAAATGTCGATCAGCGGGTTTACGGGCCGCATGATTTGCGGTGAACCGAGGCGGGCCTGAATCCGGGCAGTCCGACTCGCTTCCTGCCGCGCGCTGATTTCCGACAATAGCACCGACAGATCGGGCGTCGTGCTGACAACACCGGCTTTGCGGCGACGGGCGAAACTCAAATCCATCGCGCTGCTATGCGCACGACATGGTGAAGACGGGGTAAACCATGACATTTCGCCGCGCCGCCACTATGTGCGCGCCTGTGGACGATCTTTTTCAACTGGGCGGTTATGCCGGCAAGCGCATTGTTGTCGCGATGTCGGGGGGTGTCGATTCGTCCGTCGTCGCCGCGCTCGCTGCGCGCACGGGTGCGGAGACGATCGGTGTCACGCTTCAGCTTTACGATCATGGCGAAGCGACCAAACGCCCCGGTGCCTGTTGCGCCGGACAGGACATTCGTGATGCGCGCGCCGTCGCCGACAAGCTCGGCATTGCGCATTACGTCTTCGATCACGAAAGCCGGTTTCGCGACACCGTGATCGATGGATTTGCCGACGAATATATGGCGGGGCGCACGCCGATCCCCTGCGTGCGGTGCAATATGGGCGTCAAATTCACCGATCTGTTCGCGCTCGCCCGGGATTTAGGCGCGGATTGCCTGGCGACCGGGCATTATGTCCAGCGGATCACGGGTGCTAGCGGCGCCGAATTGCACCGTGCCATCGATCCGGCGCGCGACCAGAGTTATTTCCTGTTCGCGACGACGACAGCGCAGCTCGATTATCTGCGCTTTCCGCTGGGCGGCATGGAAAAATCGGCAGTTCGCGCAAT
>JANLWD010000148.1:0-2304 GCA_031364345.1 Sphingomonas sp. | reverse complement strand
TGCTCGGGCTGATCTTCGGCACGGAAGAGGTCGCGGACGACTTCGGCAATCGATACGAGGTCGCCCGAATTGATCTTGGCTTCATATTCCTGAGCGCGGCGCGACCACATCGTGCGCTTGACGCGTGGCTTGCCTTTGAGCGTTTCGAGCGCTTCGCCCATCTGCTTGTTCGACGAAAGCTTGCGCATGCCGACGCTTTCGGCTTTGTTCGTGGGAACGCGCAGTGTCATGCGCTCCTTTTCGAAGCGCAGCACGTAAAGTTCGAGCGCCATGCCGGCGATTTCCGATTTCTGGAGCTCGATTACACGGCCGACACCGTGCTTGGGATACACAACATAATCACCGACGTCGAAAATCAGGGCACTCGAAGCCATTCATGGACCTTTCTTGTCGTCTCCGCCGAGCTGTGTTGTCATGACCCCACACCGGATGCGGTGCAGACGGACCAGAAACAACGATGCGCGTGGGATCCTTCAGGGTTACTCGAACGGGGTGGCCGGAACCTTGCCCGCATTTCTTGCATAGCTTAACAGATTCGCAACAAAAATGCCAGCGATCTGCATTTGGTTGCGCAATGCCGCAAAAACTGCCTAAGGGCGACGCGAAATCGAAAGGGAATTTTGTGGCCGAAACTCTGACACTGGTGCTCGATACCGGTGAAGTCACCATCAAGCTGCGTCCCGACCTGGCGCCCGACCATGTCGAACGGATCGCAACGCTTGCCAATGACGGCTTCTATGATGGCGTCGTTTTCCACCGCGTCATCGACGGATTCATGGCACAAGGCGGCGATCCGACGGGCACTGGCATGTCGGGATCGAAGCTTCCTGATCTCGAAGCCGAATTCAGCCGCGAAAGGCATGCCCGCGGCATATGTTCGATGGCCAGATCGCAAAATCCGAACAGCGCGAACAGCCAGTTTTTCATCTGTCTGGACGATGCCAGCTTCCTCGACGGGCAATATACCGTCTGGGGCGAAGTGACATCGGGCATGGAAGCAGTCGATGCGTTGCCCAAGGGCGAGCCACCGCGCGTGCCGGGCAAGATCGTGAGCGCGAAAGCGGTTTAGGCCGCCATCGTTTCGACGACCCAGTCCCTGAAAACGCGGACCGGGCGCATGTCGAGCGCGCGCGGGCGACAGACGAACCAATAGCTGTACGGGCTTTCAACATCGGCATCGAACAGCTTGACGAGCCGCGCGTCGTTCGAGTCGTTGAAATGGCTTTCATGCATGAACGCGACGCCGAGGCCCTGAGCCGCGGCATCGAGCATCAGTTGCCCCGAATCATACTGGTCGATCGTCGCCGGGTCGAGGTTCGCAATGCCCATGGCCTTGCGCCATTCGGAAAACGTGTCGGGCATATCGCGGTGAATGATGACGGTCAGTTCACGCAATTGTTCGGGCCGTGTGATTGCGCCGGGACCCGACCGGAAATGTTTCGCCGAAATCGCAAAGACCTTGTTCCGGTCGAGCCGGTCGGCATGCAGTGCCGGATCGGGTTCGCGCGACAGGATGATCGCCGCATCAATGCCATCGCCGAGACGAGTTGCGGCATGCGGTGCCGTATCGAGATCGAGATGCAGATGCGGATACGCGGCGCGCAATTCGGCGATGTGCGGCATCAATCGCTGCGTCGCGAACAGCGGCAGCACGCCAAGCCGCAAGCGCATGATGTCGCCCCCGCTCGCAACACTTTCGAGTGCGTCAGAAAGCTGGTCGATCGCCGGCGCGATGAGGCCGATCAGCCGGTCGCCCGATGATGTCATCACCATCGCCTGGTGCCGCCGTTCGAACAGATCGCGCCCGATAAAGCGTTCAAGCGACTGGATCCGGCGGCTGAGTGCGGGCGACGATAGGGACAATTCCTCTGCCGCGGCCTTGACCGACCCGGTGCGCGCAACCGCCACGAACGCTTCAATGCCCGACAAGGACGGCAAACGCCGCATAACCCAGCCTTTTTTGTGCGGTGCAAGCACAATCGCTGCCTCGCTTATACGGACATGAACATGACATTTTCAAAGGCGTATGCAAGATGCATTTTTTGCAATTGCGGTTTTTCTTTTCGCACTTGCAGCAATTGATGCTGCACTGCACACAGACGGTGCCTTTCAGGCATCCTCTCCTATAAACTTTTCAGGGTCGGTCCTTCGTGGACCGGCCCTTTTTTTTATGTCTCGCGCGCGATCGTGCGTGCGGCATAAACGGCAAGGAGCGCGCAGGCGACCGCCGTGAGGATGTAGGGCAGCGGACGCCACACTTCGTAAAGCCCAACGCCGAGCGAAGGCCCGAGCACGAACACGACG
>JANLWD010000139.1:0-1667 GCA_031364345.1 Sphingomonas sp. | reverse complement strand
GGCACGATCCAGTCACTTTCCGAAGCGATGCGTTTCGCGCAAGCTGCCGATCTCGATCTCGACCGTGTCTTCGAATCGATCAGCGGTGGCGCTGCGGGCAGCTGGCAAATGACCAATCGCTGGGCCACGATGGTGACCGACGACTATGACTTCGGCTTTGCGGTCGACTGGATGCGCAAGGATTTAGGGCTGGCTTTCGACGAAGCCCGCGCCAACGGCGCGACACTGCCGGTCGCCGCGCTCGTCGATCAATTCTACGCCGAAGTCCAGGCAATGGGCGGTGGGCGACAGGACACAAGTGCGCTAGTACGACGGTTGAAACGCGTCTGACCACACGCTCTTGACCCCGACTCCCCACTCTGCGATTCTGCAGGTGCAAGGGGGCCGCGTTGATGGCTAGTCGCACAAAAATCGTTCAGATGCCGGTATGGCGCAATGCCGTTAAACGCGGCGCCATGCGCAGCGGGACGCTGGTCGGATCGATCGCGCTCATCATTGCTGCGATGCTCGTGACGCTGGCCCTCGTCAGCTATCGCCCCAGCGACCCCGCGATGAACACCGCTGCGGCTGGTCCCGCAAACAACTGGGTGGGCGACGTCGGCGCGTGGGGCTCTGATATCCTCTTGTGGCTGGCCGGACCGGCAATCGTCCTGCTGATCCCCGTCGCACTGGTCACCGCCGTCAGAATGTGGCGCGACGTGCCCGTCAGCGGCTGGCGACGTCGATTGCTTTGGGCCAGCGCCGGCACTGCATTGATCGGCATCGGTTTGTCGTTGTTCCGTGGTGATGCCGTATTCGGTCTTCCCGCCGGGCTTGGCGGCGTGATCGGTTTGTCGGGTGCCGGAATCGTCAAATGGATCATCGCTTTTGCACCCGATGCGCAATTCCAGAAAATCGTCACTTTCGCCGGTGTCGCGACCCTCACGGTTGCTGGTGTCGTCATCTGGGCACGCAGCCTCGATCTCGACGAGGCGGAGCGCGCGTTTCTTTTCCGCCGCCGCGATCCCGACGCCATGCCACCCGAACGCAGCGCAAAGCCAGTCCGCGCTATCGACTCGCCGCCTCGCGCTGCTACGTCGGCAGAAATACGCCCCCGGCCAATCATCGCCGATCGCAATTCGGCGCCGTCGACATCCAAAAGCAAGGAACGCCAGTCGAGCCTCGCGCTCCGCGACAAATATGTTCTGCCCTCGCTCGACCTGCTCACGCCGGCGCCCCCCTCTTCGGGCCCGGTGATCGACAAGGCCAGCCTCGAGCGCAATGCCCGCCTGCTCGAAACCGTCCTCGACGATTTCAAGGTCAAGGGCACGATCACCGAAGTCCGTCCCGGCCCCGTCGTCACGATGTACGAACTCGAACCCGAAGCCGGGATCAAGGCGAGCCGCGTGATCCAGCTTGCCGACGACATCGCGCGCAACATGTCTGCGCTATCGGCTCGCGTCGCGACGATTCCGGGGCGCAGTGTCATTGGCATCGAACTCCCTAATGCGCGGCGCGAAAGCGTCGTTCTCCACGAACTTATTGCATCTGCCGCATTCGAAGATGGTGCCGGATCACTGCCCATCATCCTCGGCAAGAATATCGCGGGCGATCCCGTCATCGCCGATCTCGCGCCCATGCCGCATCTCCTCGTCGCGGGCACCACCGGGTCGGGCAAATCGGTCGGC
>JANLWD010000090.1:0-5250 GCA_031364345.1 Sphingomonas sp. | reverse complement strand
CGAAGCCGGTTGCGATGATCCCGAATTGCGCGGCAACGCGCCATGCGCATTTCCGGCTCGACGGATCGGGCCCGGCGTTTCTCGAACCGCCGAAACTCAGTGACTGGCCCGACGTCAACAGGACGCCCGACAAAGCCGCGATCCGTGTCGATCTCGACGCGCTGACGCCCGCAATCGTTGCGAGCTGGAAACCTGGCGATCGCCTCCTTCTCAACGGCAAAATGCTGACCGGTCGCGATGCTGCGCACAAGCGCATTCAGGACATGCTGGCCAAGGGCGAACCGCTGCCCGTCAGCTTCGCAGGCCGCACTATCTATTATGTCGGCCCGGTCGATCCGGTGCGCGATGAAGTCGTCGGCCCCGCTGGTCCCACAACGGCAACGCGGATGGACAAGTTTACCGAAATGATGCTGGCGCAAACCGGCCTTTTGGCGATGGTCGGAAAAGCCGAACGCGGTCCGGCAGGAATCGATGCCATCCGCAAGCATAAGGCGGCGTATCTGATGGCAGTGGGTGGCGCGGCCTACCTCGTCTCGCGCGCGATCAAGGCGTCGCGGGTGGTGGGTTTCGAAGATTTGGGCATGGAAGCAATTTATGAATTCACGGTCGAGGATATGCCCGTGACAGTCGCGGTCGATGCGACGGGGCAATCAGTTCACCAAAGCGCGCCGGCGATCTGGCAGAAAAAAATCGCTGCCGAAGGATTATTGGAAACCACATGACATTCACGCCCACACGCAGCGCCGGCCTGTCGCGGCTCAACGAATTCGTGCCGCGCGCGGGGCGGATATATGCCGACGGGCGCAATGCCGATCACGGCCCCGGCGCGCGGAGCAACGTGGCGGTGCTGTCACCCTATATCCGTCACCGGCTGATCACCGAAAGCGAAGTCGTTGCTGCCGTTCTTGCGCGACACTCCGGTGCTGTCGCCGAAAAATTCGTCCAGGAAGTGTTGTGGCGGACCTATTGGAAAGGCTGGCTGGAAATGCGACCGGCGGCATGGACGCGGTTCGTGGCCGAGCGCGATGCGATCGACCGGGGCAGCGGGCTGATGAAAGCTGTTGCATCCGCCGAAGCCGGTGCGACCGGCATCGACGGTTTTGATGACTGGGCCCGCGAACTGGTCGAGACCGGTTATCTGCACAATCACGCGCGGATGTGGTTTGCGTCGATCTGGATTTTCACGTTGCGGCTGCCATGGACGCTGGGCGCCGATTTCTTTCTGCGCCACCTCGTCGATGCGGACCCCGCTTCGAACACGCTGTCGTGGCGCTGGGTGGGCGGGCTGCAAACGATCGGAAAGACTTATCTGGCGACGTCCGACAATATCGCCCGCTACACTGGCGGTCGTTTTGCGCCGAAGGGACTTGCGCGCGAAGCGACGGCACTGACCGAATCACCGATGCCGTCGGCGCGCGCGCTTCCCGCGACGTCCGATGCCGACTTGCGCACGCCCGCTCTGTTACTGCTGACCGGCGAAGACCTGAATAGCGAAAGCCTGCTTCGCAACGACACCCCAATTCGTGCGGTCGTTGCCACGTCGTTCGTGAATGGCTGGCCGTGGGGGCAAAATGCCGCCACATTCGTCCGCGCGGCAGCCGATGATGCGCGCGAACGCGCCGGCCGATATTTCAACTGCGCCACGACAACGGCCGACTTCGGTGCGGACGCGATAATTGCCGCCGCGCGGGACGCAAAAGTAAAAATGGTCGTAACGGCTTATGCGCCCGTCGGCCCGGTGGCCGATGCCTTGAATGCGATCGAACCGGCACTGAATGCTGCCGGGCTTTCACTGGTTCGGGTGCGCCGTGATTGGGACGGGGCGTTCTGGCCTTATGCGACGAAGGGATTTTTTCCGTTCAAGGAACGGATCCCTGCGTTGCTTGCCGAAATGGGAATGCGTTTTTAGGCCGGGTCGGTCGTGCGTATCGACTCAGTGCATCTGGCGTGGTGGCCCGCCTGATTTCAGATCGGCAAGCGCATCACGATATTCGGACTTATGACGGTTCCACCCGATCAGACAGTCGCCATATGCAATTGCGGCATAGGCAACAGCCGCACTCAGCCACGCCGCCCAATCAGGCGCGCCCAGCCATTGAAATGCCAGAAAAAGGAACACGACCAGCAGCCCGAAACCAAATGCCGTTGCTGCTGCGGCGACCGGCGTGTCAGCGGGTGCCGGCGCAACGCTGTCGGCCTGTGCCTTGGCACGTTCGAAAATATCCATGTTACGGCGCCTCGTCGCTGCTGAACGTCGATGGCTTATGGTCGCGGGTGCTGACGGGATTCAACGGCAATCTGCAATCAATTGCTGGCGCAACGACAACGATTGGCGCATCACGAGTCGCGTTGCGTTCCAACAGCCGTTCACAGGTTGGTTTTGGACGGCCGAACACCTATCTGCCGTCTATGGGGATACGACGACGATGATCGATTATGACCTCGACGAAGACGGCGACAGCCTCGTCGCGTCGATCCGCGGCAGTCCGATCGCGTCGGTGATCAGCGACCCGCGTTTGCCCGATAATCCGATCGTCGCGGTGAACGACGCTTTCATTGCGTTGACGGGATATCCGGTCGAGGAAATCATCGGGCGGAATTGCAAGTTTCTGGCGGGTCCTGCGACTGAACCGTGGCTTACCGAGCGGATCAGCGCCGGCGTCCGCGAGCATCGCCCGGTCCTTGTCGAAATTCTGAACTACAAACGCGATGGCACGCCGTTCCGCAATGCCGTCCTTGTCGCACCAGTCTTTGACAGCACCGGAGCGCTCGAATATTTTCTCGGGTCGCAAGTCGAATTGCCTGATGAGGCAATCGGTCCGTCGTCGAGCCGCCATGCCCACGCCGTAGCACTGGTGAAATCGCTGTCACCGCGCCAGCGCGAAATCCTCCAGAAAATTGCGGCCGGGCACCGCAGCAAACAGATTGCTTGGCAATTATCGCTGAGCGAAAAAACGGTCAAAATGCACCGCTCGCTGCTGCTGCATAAGCTCGATACGACCAACATTGCCGATGCCATTCGCATCGCCGTCGAAGCCGGTCTCTAACTCCTATGAGAATGCTACGGTATATCGACCGTAGGTAGAAGGTCCGTATAGCGACCGATGCTGACGCAGCGCATAGGCGCGGCTCGCCTGCGGGTTCTCCCTTTCCCTGCGGCGGTACATGCTGGCCGGGCTTACTCCCCCCCGGTCCGGCCAGCATTACACATTCTTTATAGGGCAACAGACCGATCAGAGCCTGGCGGGTCGCTCTCGCTGGTCCAGTGGAGATTGTTATGAATGAACTAACCGCAGGCCAGTTTTCGCTGGTCTATAATGCTTTTTCTTTCACATTCGCGACGATGGCGGCGGCCACGTTGTTCCTTTGGCTCGGCCGGTCACAGGTTGGTCCGGCGTACAAGACGGCGTTGACGATTTCGGGCCTCGTCTGTGCGATCGCCGGCTATCATTACTTCCGGATTTTCGAAAGCTGGAATGCAGCTTATGGTGTGGCTGATGGTGTCGTCACGGCAACGAACGTGGCGTTCAATGATGCCTATCGTTATGTCGACTGGTTGCTGACAGTGCCATTGCTGCTGATCGAACTCGTTCTCGTCATGCGTCTGTCCGCCGAAGAAACGATGTCGAAGTCGGTCAAGCTCGGCGCTGCCGCGGCGTTGATGGTCGTCCTTGGCTATCCCGGCGAAATCGCGACCGACAACACGACGCGCGCCATCTGGGGCACATTGTCTGCGATTCCGTTTGCGTATGTCATGTTTGAACTTTTCCGCGGTCTCGGCGCTTCGATTGAACGCCAGCCGGAAAACGTCCGCGAACTGGTAAAAAGTGCGCGGCTGCTGACTTTTGCATCGTGGGGCTTCTACCCGATCGTATACATGATCCCCTACACCAATTTGAGCGGTGGATCGGTCATCACGGGCATCCAGGTCGGCTACACCATCGCTGACATCATTGCGAAAGCTGGCGTCGGCGTGCTTATCTACATTATCGCTGTCCGCAAGTCGGCCGCCGAATATGGCACGCCTGCGCTTGCCAGCTAAACAAACTTCCTCCCTCCGGGTCGCACCAGCAGGGATAGCAGCGGTCGGACAGTGCGCAGCACCGTCCGACCGTTTGCCGTTGCGTGTAGCCGTGCACATGTTCCTAACGATCGGCGCGCTATTGGTGTTTGCCACCGGTGATGCTTTCGGCACCGTCACAACGTCGGTCGTGCTGAGCGCAGCAATTTTACTTTTCGGGCTTCCGCATGGGACGCTTGACCTGGCGCTGATCCAAAAAGCGCACGCCAACAGCAATTTAGTGCTTGTCGCACTGTTCTATTGCGGATGTGCATCGGCGATGTATGCCGCGTGGAAAATCAGTCCGGCATTGGCGATGATTATATTTTTCGCGTTGTCGATCCGTCATTTCGCCGAGGATTGGGTCGATCGGCTGCCCCCGGCGTTTGCGCACGGAACCGCCATCGCGCTGCTGGCGGCGCCTGCCATTTTCCATCAGACAACCCTGACGACGCTGTTTGCATTTCTGGTCGAAAATCGTTCAGCAGCAATCGCAGTTGATGTTGCAATCCTGATTGCGCCGATCGCAATTGCTGTCGCAAGCGTCGGTGTTATCGCAATGTGGGCCGACGGTCACCGCGAAATGGCCGTGACGACATCGATGTCGTTGGTCGGTATGATCTTTCTGCCACCGCTCGTCGGTTTCACCTTGTTCTTTTGCCTGATGCATTCGCCGACGCAATTTGCCGCCGGGCTCGGTGCTTTGGGATGGCGACGCCCACGCGAATGGGCGGGACCGGTCGTCGGATTGACAGTTGCGGCGCTCGGCATTGCCGCGGCGATCCATCATGGGACTTTGGCACCGGCGATCTCGCAATCGATGATCGTGACGGCCTTCGTCACGCTTTCGGTCCTGACGCTGCCGCACATGGTGATGCCATTTCTCGTCAGGCGCCTGTCGGACTACCGCCTAAAGTCCGTATAGCAGACATTGACTGGCGGGTTCATCTCGAAGGGGTCAGCCTGCCGGGTCGCTCTGATAGGCTTAGGGTGACCGGGTCGCTTTCCCCCAAAGTGATCCGGTTGTTCCTTTATCTCCCTCTCGCAAGTGCGAATCATCGCTGCTAGTTGGGAGCAATGGCGACTGATGTAACCGACCCATTCGACGCGATTGTCGATGCGCCCTTTGATACGGCGCTCAGCGATCGTTATCTCGTCTACGCGATGTCGACGATAACGGCGCGGTCGCT
>JANLWD010000073.1:0-4972 GCA_031364345.1 Sphingomonas sp. | reverse complement strand
CCGCGTCGTCGCCACTTCTGAACGCGCGCCGTTTGCCGTTGTCGCAGACGATGCACGGCGGTTCTATGCGACGATGTTTCACCCCGAAGTGGTTCATACGCCCGACGGCGGCAAGCTGATCGCAAATTTCGTGCGGCATGTCTGCGGCTGTCCCGGCGACTGGACAATGGCAGGATATCGCCAGGCCAAGATCGCCGACATCCGTGCTCAGGTTGGCAGCAAGCGTGTGATCTGCGGCTTGTCGGGCGGCGTCGATTCGGCGGTCGCGGCGGTGCTGATCCACGAAGCGATTGGTGACCAACTGACGTGCGTTTATGTCGATCATGGCCTGATGCGTCTGGGCGAAAGCGCGCAGGTTGTTGGTCTGTTCCGCGAGCATTACGGCATACCGCTGGTTCATGTGAACGCAGAAACGCTGTTTATGCGCGGTCTTGCGGGGCTGACCGATCCGGAAGCCAAGCGCAAATTCATTGGCAAGACGTTCATCGAAGTGTTCGACGACGAAGCAAAGAAAATCGGCGGCGCGGATTTCCTTGCGCAGGGAACTTTATATCCCGACGTCATCGAAAGCGTGTCATTTACCGGCGGGCCGAGCGTGACGATCAAAAGCCATCACAATGTCGGCGGGCTTCCCGCAGCCATGAAGATGGGGCTTGTCGAACCCCTGCGCGAATTGTTCAAGGATGAAGTCCGCGTGCTCGGCCGTGAACTGGGCTTGCCCGAGATATTCGTCGGCCGGCATCCGTTTCCTGGGCCCGGCCTTGCAATCCGCATACCGGGCGAAGTCACCAAAGAACGCTGCGATGTCCTGCGCAAGGCCGATGCGATTTACCTCGAAGAAATCCGCAATGCCGGGCTCTACGACGCAATATGGCAAGCTTTTGCTGTCCTGCTGCCGGTGCGGACCGTCGGCGTGATGGGCGACGGGCGAACGTATGAAAATGTCTGTGCCCTGCGTGCGGTGACCAGTACCGACGGGATGACTGCGGACATCTATCCGTTCGATGCGGCGTTTCTCAGTCGCGTCGCAACGCGAATCGTCAACGAAGTGCAGGGCATCAATCGTGTCGTTTACGATTACACGTCAAAACCGCCGGGTACGATCGAGTGGGAATGAGCGACACCTAGACTCTGCACGAACAAGAACATATACCGAACATATGGCTCAGATCGACACCCGTCAAAAGCTCGAAATTCTCGCCGATGCAGCGAAATATGATGCGTCATGCGCATCTTCGGGCACCGTCAAGCGCAATTCGAAGGATGGCAAAGGCATCGGGTCAACCGAAGGAATGGGTATCTGCCACGCTTATGCGCCCGATGGCCGATGCATAAGTCTGCTTAAAATCCTGCTGACCAACAGCTGTATTTTCGATTGTCATTATTGCATCAATCGCAAGAGTTCGAATGTGCGTCGTGCGCGCTTTACGGCAAAGGAAGTCGTCGATCTGACGATGTCTTTTTACAAGCGAAACTACATTGAGGGTTTGTTCCTTTCGTCGGGTATCATCGGCAGTTCGAATTACACGATGGAACAACTGGTCGAAGTAGCGCGCAGTCTGCGCGAAGATCATCATTTTCGCGGCTATATTCACCTGAAGACGATTCCCGATGCCGATCCGGCGCTGGTCGAGCTCGCGGGCCTTCATGCCGACCGCGTGTCAATCAATGTCGAATTGCCGACGACATCGGGGCTTGCGCGACTGGCACCCGATAAATCGGCGTCGCGGATCGAAGGTGCGATGGGTGCCATGAAGGAATCGATCGCCGATGCGCGCGATGCGACCAAGCGATACAAGTCGGCGCCACGCTATGCGCCTGCGGGTCAGTCGACACAGATGATTGTCGGTGCCGATTCCGCAACCGACAGCGACATAGTGATGCGCGCAAGCGGTCTTTACGACAGCTTCAAAATGCGCCGCGTTTATTATTCGGCATTCAGCCCGATTCCCGACGCCAGCACGATCCTGCCGCTGAAACGCCCGCCATTGATGCGCGAGCACCGTTTGTATCAGTCGGACTGGCTGATGCGATTTTATGGTTTCGCGCCCGCAGAGGTTCAGGCTGCAACCGACGACGGCATGTTGCCGCTCGATGTCGATCCCAAACTGGCGTGGGCGTTGAAATTTCGAGGATTATTTCCCGTCGATATCAATCGCGCCCCGCGTGAGACGATGCTGCGCATTCCCGGCCTTGGCGTGCGCGCTGTCGACCGGATCATCGCATCACGGCGGACGCGGCGGTTGCGGCTCGACGATGTCGCCCGGCTTACGGTTTCGGTAAAGAAAATCCGGCCTTTTATTGTGGCGGAAGATTGGCGTCCGGTCGCGCTGGCTGACAAAGCCGACCTTCGACCGCTGATTGCGCCGCGCGTGGAACAGCTGGAGCTGTTTGCGGCTTAACCTGCCATGCGCACAGTGACTTTGTCAGAACCCGATGATTTCGAAGCGTGGCGCGATGCCGCCCGTGCTTTGGTCTGCGCCAAAGTGGCGCCTGAAAACGTCGTCTGGCAAGTCGGCGCAAGCACCGATTTATTTGCCGATACCGATCCGTTACCCACAGAGACCGGCCCGTTGTCGGTACCGCGCGCTTTTGTCGATCTGGCTCGAAGCGCCGTCTGCCACAGTGAGCCCGAGCGATTTGCGTTGCTTTACGCATTATTGTGGCGGGTTCAGCGCCAGCGGTCGGTGATGACCGACCATGCCGATCCACTCGTTCGTCGGCTCGGTGACCTCGCCAAATCGGTGCGTCGCGATATCCACAAGATGCGCGCTTTTGTTCGTTTTCGCGAGATCGACGGACATTATGTCGCATGGTTCGAACCCGACCATCACATCGTCCGTGTGAATGCGGCATTTTTCGTCAGGCGGTTCGGCGCCATGCGCTGGTCGATTCTGACACCCGAAGTGTCGATTCATTGGGATAGCAAAATTTTGACCGAGAGCGCAGGTGCACAACGATCCGACACGCCCGACGGCGACCCGACCGAGGATTTGTGGAAATCCTATTATCGCAGCACGTTCAATCCGGCGCGGGTCAAAGTGAATGCCATGACAAAGGAAATGCCCAAGAAATACTGGAAAAACATGCCCGAAACCGCTTTGATCCCGGAACTGATTGCATCGGCGCAGGCGCGTGAGACTGCGATGATTGCGCAGGCCGGCGGCGGCGCGAGCGCCGCGACCAGCATCGATGCACTGCGGATCGAAGCCGGCGCTTGTACGCGCTGTTCGTTGTGGCAACCAGCGACGCAAATGGTATTCGGCGAAGGGCCCGCCGACGCCGCGCTGATGTTTGTTGGCGAACAGCCGGGTGATCGCGAGGATATTGCCGGGCGGCCCTTCGTCGGGCCAGCGGGGCAGTTATTCGATAAAGCGCTGGCTGCGGCGGGCATCGACCGAAAGGACGCGTATCTGACCAACGCTGTCAAGCATTTCAAATATCAGCAACGGGGAAAATTGCGCTTGCATGCCAAGCCTGGCGCCGGCGAAATCGAGGCGTGCCGCTGGTGGGTCGACCAGGAACGCGCGATCGTGCGTCCGCGCGTTACGGTCGCACTGGGTGCGACGGCGGCGCGCAGTTTGTTCAATAAAACCGTTACGGTCGGCAGCATGCGCGACACCGCTCATACACTTGCCGATGGCAGCGAAGTTTGGGTGACAGTCCACCCCAGCTATATTCTTCGGATTGCCGACGCGACTGCTGCGGCCGAAGAATATGCGCGATTCGTGCGTGAACTTGCAACGATCCGGGAACGGTGTGCGGCGCTGGTCGCCTCGGCTGGCGTATGACCGATGCTGCGCCGGTGCTACGCAGATGTTGCGCCGGATCGCCACGGGGGGATAGAAAGGTTGTTAAACGACAGAAAGCGAGCATCGCATGACCAAGCCACCAGCGTGGTTTTATGTCGCAGCAACGGTCGTGATCATCTGGGATTGCGTCGGTTGTTATGCCTATCTAGGTGATGTGTCGATGAGCGCTGGCGACATGGCGCGCCTGCCAGTCGCACAGCAGGAAATCTGGAACATGACGCCCGCATGGGTGACGAGCGCATATGCAATTGCGGTCTGGATCGGGCTGGCGGGCGGACTTGCGCTAATAGTGCGGCGGCGGATTGCACAGCCGCTGTTCATCGTGTCACTGATCGCCGTGATGCTGCAATTCGGCTGGACATTCGTTGCAACGCCGATCCTGTCAACAGTCGGCTCGTCGGCTGCCGCATTTCCGATGTTCATCGTGACAATCGGCATCGTCGAGGTCTGGTTTTCAAGGCGAGCGACAGTGCGTGGCTGGTTGCGATGAGCATCACCGTTTTTGGCATACCGAATTGCGACACGGTGAAGAAAGCACGAGACTGGCTTAACGCGCGCGGTGTCGCATACGCGTTTCACGATTATAAAAAAGCCGGAGCAGATCAGGTTATCCTTGACCGCTGGGCCGATGCGGTCGGCTGGGAACCGCTGCTTAATCGCGCGGGGACCACGTTTCGGAAACTTGCTGATGCGGACAAGGTCGACATCGACCGGGCAAAGGCAATTGCGCTCATGGTTGCAAACCCGTCGATGATCAAACGTCCGGTGGTCGAAGGGGTGGGGACGTTGCTTGTCGGATTCAAGCCGGACGCGTGGGCCGAACACTTCGGTTGACGTTTGTGATCAACCGTGGCTTTGGCACGCCCATGGAAAAGTCAGCCACCGATATCATGCAGGACGCGCTGGTCGCGGCCGTGCTCGACGCCGTTATTGCCTGGAAAGCGGCATCGGGGGGCCTCGCCAATGTGCTCGCGCGTGATCTTGGTGCCGTTCATCCCAACACGACGCTGGCCGACCTCCCCAAGGAAGTGCAGGCCGCGCTCAACGCAAGTACGCGTGCGACATTCAACCGGTTGCTGAAAGAAGGATACAACGTCGCCAAGGGCGCACCGCAACGGCCAGTGCCCAGCGGCCCGCGCCCCGATGGTCCGCGCCGGGGA
>JANLWD010000047.1:0-15566 GCA_031364345.1 Sphingomonas sp. | reverse complement strand
CGACCCAGCGCTACATCTGACTGCGGCAGCGCGTACAAGCCCGTCGAACGCGGGTGCATCGCGGATTATGCGGATATCCATATAGGCCGTCGTGCGAACACCTTCGCAGTCCCGCAAACGGAGCGATGGGGCAACGGCGGCAATTTTTCCCGAAAAACCATTGCTGAGATTGCCGCGGCCGTCGATGCGGGATCCGACCGGACCCCACGGGCCATCGAGACGAATGCGTGCGTCAATCAAATCCAGGTCGACGTCGGGCAAACGGAACCGCGTTTTGCCATCGGATTTAGGCAGCAGCTTATCGACAGCGCCGAACGAGACGACGCCAGCGATGACTTTGCCGCGAAGCCGCACACCCTGCGCCCGTACGGCTGAAATCCGTGGCCCGGAAAAACTCATCGACGTTTGTATTTCGGCCCATTGAGCCGTCAGGTCTGGATTGGCCCGATGTCCGATCCGCAGATTTTCGATTCGTTGCCACCGAAAGCCGATTTTTTTGATCTGGTAGTCCGCCTCGATCCCACGCGCCGACATCGCCTGGCGCAGCGCTTCGTCGGCGATCGGCGCACGGGCCAACCACAGGATCGCAGCGGCGAGCAAGATCATCAACAGCGATCCGGCCAACAGACGAAGCGGCCTCAATCGCGCCATGGTGTCCATTCGTTGGGCATGTCGAAGGGTAAAGACGGTTTTACCAGCCGCGATCAAGTGCAATTGCGCGTTGCGCAGCATCGGGTTAGCAAACCGTCATGACAGGGGTTCCGCCAACGAATGACGCTGCCGGGCACCGCAGCCGCCTGCGTACACGATTGTTGAAGGATGGCGGTGACGCGCTTCAGGACTATGAATTAATCGAATATCTGCTCGCTCTGGCAATCCCGAGACGTGATACAAAACCGCTGGCAAAGTCGCTGTTGCGCGAATTTGGCGGAATCGGCGGGCTCCTGTCTGCCGATGCACAAGCACTGATGCGCGTCGCAGGCGTTGGTGAGACTGTCGCTGCCGCGCTCAAGATCGTGCAATCGGCGGCATTGCGTATGCTCCGGACCGAAATCACGCTGCAACCCGTTTTGGCAAGCTGGCAATCGGTCATCGACTATCTTCGCGCTGATATGGGCAGCATCTCGATCGAACGCGTCCGTGTATTGCATCTCAACGCAAAAAACATGTTGCTGCGCGATGAGATCATCAGCGAGGGCTCAATCGACCAGGCCACTGTTCATGTTCGCGAAGTGATCAGGCGAGCGATCGATTTGGGATCTTCGGCGATTATATTGGTCCATAATCATCCGAGCGGGGACCCTTCCCCCAGTCGGGCCGATATCGCACTGACGCGCGAGATCATCGATGCTGGAAAGCGATTGAACATCGCTGTGCACGATCATGTAATCATCGCAAATTCCGGCCATGCCAGTATGCGAGCGATGGGCTTGATCTGATTGTGCGCCAAACGTCAGGGGCTGATTTCAATGAGTCGATGCCAGTGCCCGCTGCACTGCTTCCGCCAGCTGTTTGACCGAAAATGGTTTGGGCAAAAAATGCACCTTATCGAGATCGATCGATTTGCGGAGCTGTTCCTCGGCATATCCCGACATGAACAGAATCGGCAAATGCGGAAAGCGCTCGCGCGCGGCTCGAACCATCGTCGGGCCGTCCATCACGGGCATCACTACGTCGGAGATGATAAGGTCGAACGTCGGCTCGCCCAGCGCGAGAATATCCAGTGCTTCTTCGCCATGTGATGCAGTCAGCACTTTATAACCTTGCCGGGTCAGCGCGCGTTCCGCGACTGCGCGCACCATGTCTTCATCTTCGACGAGCAAAATCGTGCCGGTTCCCCAAAGCTCGGCCGCTTTGGTCGGCTTTGGCGGATCGACGATGACGGTGCCTACCTCTGAATTTACGGGGAGATAGATGACAAAGCTTGTTCCAACGCCGACTTCGGACTCAGCGAAAATAAATCCGTTGGATTGTTTGACGATGCCATAAACGGTCGAAAGGCCAAGGCCGGTGCCCTTGCCCACTTCTTTCGTCGTAAAAAACGGTTCGAAGATCTTGTTGAGGATTTCGGGCGAAATGCCGCTGCCGGTATCGCTAACTTTCAGCGCGGTGTAATCAGCGATCGGCATGATGTCCGAGCCCATCTTGCGCACTTCTGCACTCGACAATGCGAAAGTCTGCAGCGTCAACGTGCCGCCGGTTCCGCGCCCGGCCATCGCATCACGGGCATTGACCGCAAGATTCACGATGACTTGTTCCAGTTGACCCGGATCAGCCCGGACCGCGCCCAACCCCCGGCCATGTTTGATGACTAACGTCACGGTTTCACCCAGCAACCTTTGCAACAGGTTCGAAACCTCGCTGACGATGTCGGGCAATTGCAGAATTTGAGGGCGCAGCGTCTGCTGACGCGAAAACGCTAGCAATTGGCGCGTCAAACCAGCAGCACGGTTCGAATTTATGCGGATCTGCTGAATATCATCATAATCGCTGTCACCGGGGGTATGCCGCATCAGCATAAGGTCGCAGTGGCCGATGATACCGGTCAGGATATTGTTGAAATCATGCGCCACGCCGCCAGCAAGCTGTCCCACCGCTTGCATTTTCGTCGCCTGCGCTACTTCACGCTTGAGCCGCGATTCTTCCGTGTTGTCTTTCAAACTCAATAGAACCGCCGCCTCGCCCAAACCCCGTGCGCCAGCGATCGTGAGCGACACTGGCTCATCGGGGCGATCGCGCAAGCGCACGGCGATGTCGCCAGAAACAGCCTGCCCCGTTGCAAATCGTCGGACGGCATCCGCCACAGCCGTCTTGTCCTCGCGGATCACGAGATCGCCCGGATAAACGGGCGTTGTTCCGGCGGCGATCCCCGCAGCGCGAACGAAGGCCTGATTGAGATAAAGAAACCGTCCGTCACGATCGGCCAGTGCCAGTCCGAGCGGCAGCATCGACAGCAGTGTCTGTAGACTGACATCTGCACCCTGGCCGAGCGGTATTGCATCCTCATCGAGCAGAACAATGATCCGTGCGCCCCCGTCGAGGTCAGGCTCGACCGGTATCTGCAACAGACGGAGCGGAAGCCCGGCAGGCCCTTCCGATGCGAACCTGATCACGCCCTTGGCATCCGACGATAGCAGTGTGACGAATTCGCGCCCGACAACCGGGGCCTCGATCCGGCCAAGCGCGCGGACAACTAAAGGACGGTTGGCAGCGCGGATCCGACCCTCACCGCCGATGAGCGCGATCATTACACCGGCCTCGGCAAAACGATCGCCCCATTCTCCTTCTACCGCCTGCAACGCCTGAGTGGCTCGGTCGACTCCGCCAGATGGCCGAAACCGCCAGATAAGGCAGTCTTCGGCAACGCCCGCACGAATGACTTCGGCGTCAAGCCGGCGGCCGTCACGCATTATACCCGACGCAGTTGCCTTGCCATCGCGCCATGCTGCCCGTCCCGCAGCGGTCAACTGGTTCACGTCCGCTGCATCAACCGGCAAACCGGGCGGCGTCGCTGTAATGCCGAAAAGACGTTCATGCATCGGGTTTGCACAGACTATTCGCCCGCCGCGATCCGTAACGACAAGTGCGAGTCCGTCCTGATCGGCCGCTGCGCGAACCAGCGACCAATCGATGCCATTGTGTGGTGTTGTAGTCAGAGGATACAACTGACGTAGCGCAAGCAACAGCGCGGCGCACAGCATGCCAGTTGCGGCAAATGCCGCAGCAATCACAGGTTTGTCGGTCACCCGCAAAATCAACAGGGCTGAAACAATCGCGCTTCCGATAACCGCAGCGCCGATCCACCGGTCAGCGTCGCGCGCACGGCTCGCGTTAACCGCCATTAACCCTTGTCTCGTAAAAGACGGGCGGCTTCGCGTTTCCAATCCTTTTCTTTTTCATATTCACGCTTGTCCTGATGCTTGCGACCCTTGGCGATCGCGAGCTCGACTTTCGCGCGGCCGCGACCGTTGAAATAAATTGCGAGCGGAACCAACGTCATTCCTTGCCGCATGACGGCGGCCTGCATCTTGTTGATCTCGCGTTCCTTCAACAAGAGTTTGCGCGGCCGCTTCGGTTCGTGATTTTCGCGATTGCCGTGGCTGTATTCGGGGATATTCGAATTCACCAACCAGACCTGCCGGTCTTTGACCTCTGCATAGCTTTCCGCAATTGTCCCCTGACCAAAGCGCAACGATTTAACTTCGGTACCCGTCAATGCGATCCCGGCTTCGAAAGTTTGATCAATGGCAAAGTCAAAACGCGCGCGCCGGTTTTCAGCTACCGTTTTGACTTTGTCGAATGCAAGTGGAACCGGGCGCGCCATCAGTCGAGCCCCGCGCGCTCCAGCGCTGCATCGACGGCCTGGCAAGCTGTGCGCGACGGCTGCGTCATCGGCAAGCGCAGTTCAGGCACCATCCAGTCGACAATCCGAGACATCGCATATTTGACCGGTCCCGGCGAAGCGTCGGTAAACAACGCAAGGTGGAGTGCGAAAAGCTGATCGTTGATCGCATGCGCGCGGTCACGATCGCCAGCGAGCGATGCGGCTTGGAATTCCGCACAGAGTTTCGGCGCGACATTTGCTGTCACAGAAATACATCCCCGCCCTCCAGCAGCGTTGAATGCAAGTGCCATCTCATCGTTGCCCGAAAGCTGGACGAAATCAGGGCCACAGCTTAGCCGATGTGCCGTCACACGCGATACGACACCGCTGGCATCCTTGACACCTACGACGGTCGGGATCGCCGACAATCGCGCAAGCGTATCGGGCTGGATGTCAGTCACCGTCCGTCCCGGAACATTGTATACGATGATCGGCAAATCACATGTTTCGGCCAGCCGTGCATAATGGGCATAAATCCCGTCCTGACTCGGACGATTATAGTAAGGCGTAACGACGAGCGCTGCTGCTACACCAACGGATTTTGCATACGCCATATGACGGACGGCAGTTGCGGTATCGTTAGACCCGCATCCCGCGATGACAGGTACGCGGCCGTCAGCAGCGCGAACACAAAGTTCGATCACGCGGTAATGCTCGTCAAACGACAACGTCGCGCTTTCGCCAGTCGTTCCGCAGGGAACCAGCGCCGACGAGCCGGACTCGACCTGCCAGTCGACCAGGCACCGAAAGGCGGTTTCGTCGACGTTACCATCGCGAAACGGTGTGACCAGTGCCGGAATCGAGCCGGAAAACATGCAGATACTCCTTCACCTTGCCAATCACGCGTCTTAGAGAGCGCTTATGCAAAGTCTTCGTTCAGCGCCTGATAAGGATGCGTTCACCCTAAAGTCCAGCTTCCGTGTGCTTATTGTCGCTGGTTGGGGAATGTGGCTGACAACATCGGCGGCGGCACAGGATTTGTTAGCAGCGCCCCCAACACAGTCACTGGTCGTGACATCGAGCGCTGGTCTGGCAGCGGCAGTGGCACAATGGAATGCCATCCGACAGAGCGACACACTGCCCTTTTCGTCATATGCAAACTTCCTTGTCGCTCATCCGGGATGGCCGAACGAAGCAGCAATCCGCAAAAATGCCGAGCGGGTCTTAATGCCCGATGCAGCATCCCCCACGATGGTCGTGGCCTTTTTCACCCGTTTCCCGCCCATCACGCCATCCGCTTCGCTACGCCTTGCCGAAGCCTATGCCGCCTTGGGCCAAAGCCAGGCTGCCCATTCTGCGGCACGTCGTGCGTGGACGGGCGGTTCACTTTCCGCAGATGACGAAGCACGGCTGCTTTCCCGCTTTGGCGCCGTGCTCGGACCTGATGACCATGATCTGCGGATCGATCGTCTGCTGTGGCAGCGAGCCACGACCAGCGCTGCTCGTCAATTGCAGTTCACGTCGCCCGAGCGCCAACCGATCTTCGCGGCGCGCCTCGCCCTACTGAACAAGACGCCGGATGCTGCAACGAAATTGTCGACAGCACTCGATCGTGCGAAAGGCGACACTGGACTGCTGATGGATCGCGTGACCTGGTTGCGGAGTACCGGCCAGGAGTTGTCGGCGCGCGCTTTGCTTGCCGCACCTCGGCAATTGTCAGTGGCGCCGCTTGATCCGGTGAAATGGATGGAAACGGTTCTGGCGACCGCTCGCGGCGCGGCAACAAGCGGCTCCTTGCAGCAGGCATATGACATCGCCCGGCAAGTCGATGACATCTATCCGACCGGAATGTCGGTTCGCGACCGGCCGATCGGTGAGCGCGATCTTTACACCAATCTTACATGGCTCGCCGGAACGACTGCGCTCAATCGATTGAACCGGCCTGCGGAAGCGATCGCGATGTTTGAGCGATACGCACGAGCGGCAAAATCGCCGCAGACCATTTCAAAAGGCCTCTATTGGGCCGGCCGAGCGGCGGAGGCTGCTCGGCGCACGCAAGAAGCGAACGATTTCTACAATCGCGCTGTCGGCTATTTCGACCAGTTCTATGGTCAACTGGCAACTGAGAGGCTCAAACGTCCGCTCACGATCCCGCAAACCACCCGTGCGATCGAAATTTCAGCGGGCGAACGCGATGCGTTCAACCGACGTGAAATCGTTCGCGTCACCGAAATGCTGGGCCAGCAGGGTGACTGGGCGAACCAAAGCCTGTTCATTCGGGCAATCGCCGCCGCCGCCGAAAGCGATGCCGATCATATGCTCGCGATTGAGTTGTCTCGCCGAATCGGACGGCCCGATCTCGCTGTGATGGCTGGACGAAGCGCCGGTATCAATGGTTTGCGCGATTATGTCCGCGCAGGTTTCCCGACGGTTCCGGTGTCGGAAGAAAACCACGACACCTGGACAATGATTCACGCGATTGCGCGGCAGGAAAGCCAGTTCGATCGGAAGATCGTCAGTCGTGCGGGTGCACGCGGACTGATGCAATTGATGCCCGGCACCGCACGCGAAACCGCGGGTTTCATTGGTATCGGTTACGCTCCCTCCATGCTCGACGATCCGCAATATAATATCCAGCTTGGGAGTTGGTATTTCGGTCGGCTGATGGATCGATATCAGGGAAGCTATCCACTCGCTGTGGCTGCTTACAATGCCGGACCTGGGAACGTGAACAAATGGCTTGTCGCCAATGGAGACCCGCGGGTCACAGGCGATATTCTCGGCTGGATCGAGTCGATTCCGCTGAGTGAAACACGTGGTTATGTGCAGCGCGTGCTCGAAAATGCTGTCGTTTACGACTTGCTGAATCCCAAAGGCGGCGAACCCCGCCGTAACCCGTTGTCAACTTATCTCGGAAAATCTCTTCCGGGGTAAGCGAAGTTGTCCTGTTGTGAAGCATGCGGATTATTCGACTTGACCGCCGAGACATACTGGTGATTCTGACGCTGTAATTCCACTTGGTGGGAGAGCCTGCAGTCATGACGACTGAACTTCGCGAGTGTCCGATTTGCGCCTCGGAGCAGATTTCGTTTCGTTTTAACGGCTTCACAAACCGTAACCGTGCCGACGGCATGATATGGCCCGTGTTTTCGTGCCAGGAGTGTGATCACGGTTTCGTGAATCCGCAACCGGGACCCCATGTCCTCGATCGCTATTATTCTGTCGACTACGAGCCGTATACCGAACGCCATAGCGCCGACGAAGCGGACGATGCGATCATTCGGGAAGCCCGCCGGTCTGGCGAATTTCGACATATCCCGATACCGACCGGCAAGCGCGTTCTCGATTTCGGCTGCGGCGGTGGTTTTTTTCTCAGCATTTGTCAGAAATTGGGTGCCGACGTGCAAGGGATCGAACCGAGCGTACACGGCGCTGCCGTCACAGCCGGTCAGGCGATACCGGTATTTAACGGCCATCTCGAGGACTATCTTTCGGCGCATGGTACCGAACGTTTCGATGTGATTACGTCAAACCATGTCATCGAGCATGTTCCCGATCCGGTTGCCGCATTGCGCGGCCTGAAGCAGCTGCTGGCACCCGGGGGAATGATCGTCATCGCTGTCCCCAACGCGCGATCGATGTTTGCCAATGCGTTAGGTGCAGAGTGGTATAGCGTCGACCTCCCGTTTCATATCCACCAGTTTTGCAGTCAAAGCCTCGCAAAAGCGGCGGGGCTCGCTGGACTTGTCACGAACGCGATCGGCACCACTTCGTTACCAGCCTCAACCGCTGCGTCGCTCCGTTTGCTGTGGCGACGTCGGTATATGATTCCACAAAAAATTAGTGTCCGTATCCCCGGGATGGCCAGTTACGCCACGCGAACTGCAAGCGCACAGGATGCACGTGATGAAGGCGAAGCGTTGCTCGCACAGTTTGCCTGAGACGCACTGACAGCTCGGACCCTAGCCACTCTGCCGGCTGAACGTCGTCATATGGCAGGATCAGCGCAAAATGCCGTTAGTGGCTTGCGATGCTTTGTTGTTGCGGGCGGCGCTCACGAAGGGAAAGCCGTATCGATCACTAATCAGAACGGGTTGCCCCCGTTCGATCCGTTCCCTAATCGTTCGCGTGTGACCTTGCCTTCCGACCTTGACCCGCCCTACTTACGCGGACTGAACGCGCCACAACGCGACGCCGTCCTGACGACTGACGGGCCGGTGCTGGTTCTTGCGGGAGCTGGGACCGGGAAGACCGCCGCATTGACTGCGCGACTGGCGCATTTGCTGTACACGCGAAAAGCGTATCCGTCCGAAATCCTCAGCGTGACCTTCACCAATAAAGCCGCACGAGAAATGCGTGATCGGGTCGGGCGAATCGTCGGCGACGTTGTTGAGGGGATGCCCTGGATTGGCACTTTCCACGCCATTGGCGCCAAAATGCTGCGGCGTCACGCCGAACTCGTCGGGCTCCAATCGAATTTCACTATCCTCGATACCGACGATCAGTTGCGTGTAATGAAGCAACTTATCCAAGCCGCGGATATCGACGAGAAACGCTTTACGGCGCGTGCATTGGGTGGATTGATCGATCAGTGGAAAAACAAGGGACTGATTCCCAAAGATATCGACGCTGGTGAGTCGGAACGCTTTGCCAACGGTCGCGGTCAGGAGCTTTACACGCAATATCAGGCGCGCCTGCTCGCACTGAATGCATGCGACTTCGGAGATTTGCTGTTGCATGTCCTGACGATCCTGAAAACGCATCGCGACGTTCTCGAAAAGTATCAGACGCGTTTCCGATACATCATGGTCGACGAATATCAGGACACGAACAGCAGCCAGTATCTCTGGCTTCGCCTTCTCGCCCAACAGCGTAAAAATATCTGCTGCGTCGGTGACGACGACCAATCGATTTACAGCTGGCGCGGTGCACAAGTTGAAAACATCCTGAAATTCGAAAAGGATTTCCCCGGCGCCAAAGTCATTCGTCTCGAACAAAATTATCGAAGTACGCCGCATATTCTCGCGGCAGCCAGCGGCGTCATTTCCAACAACAACGGCCGCTTGGGGAAAACGCTTTTCACCGATCTTCCGCAGGGTGACAAAGTTCAGGTCGTCGGTGTCTGGGATGGTCCCGAGGAAGCGCGGCGTGTCGGCGACGATATTGAGAGCTGGCAACGAAAGGGCAATTCGCTCGACCACACGGCAATTCTAGTTCGTGCCCAGTTTCAGACTCGTGAATTCGAAGATCGCTTCATTGCGATCGGAATGCCATACAAAATCGTCGGCGGCTTTCGCTTTTATGAGCGCGCCGAAATCCGCGATGCGTTGGCGTATTTGCGTCTGGTCAATCAACCGTCGGACGATCTCGCGCTCGAACGTATCGTCAATGTGCCCAAGCGCGGCCTTGGCGACAAAGCAGTTGCCAAAGTCCAGCAACTGGCACGAGCGCAAAACGTGGCACTTTCGACGGCAGCTGCACTTATTCTCGATACCGACGAATTGACCCCGCAAGCCCGCCGCGCGCTCGGCAATCTGGTCGGCGATATCGCGCGCTGGCGCGATCTTGCGGGGAAGTTGGGGCATTCGGACCTGGCCCGCCAGATTCTCGATGAGTCGGGCTATACGGCAATGCTTCAAGCTGACCGCTCCGCCGAGGCCGCGGGGCGCCTCGAAAACCTGGCCGAACTTGCACGCGCAATGGAAGACTACGAAAACCTCGGTGCGTTTCTTGAACATGTCAGCCTTGTCATGGATAACGATGCGCAGCGCGACACCGAAAAAGTCACGATCATGACCATTCATGCCGCCAAGGGTTTGGAATATGAAAAAGTGTTTCTGGTCGGTTGGGAGGAAGGTGTATTTCCTTCACAGCGCGCTTTGGATGAAGGCGGCATCGCATCGCTCGAAGAGGAACGCCGCCTTGCCTATGTTGCGATAACGCGCGCGAAACAATCAGCGACGATTCTCCACGCTGCCAACCGCCGAATTTATGGCCAGTGGACATCGAGCATTCCAAGCCGCTTCATCGGCGAGCTACCGCCCGAACATATCGACAGCGAAACGACAATGAGTGGCGGTGCAAGCTTGTGGCAAGCCAACTGGTCAGACCGCGCCGATCCGTTCGCCGATGTGGCCCGCGGCACAGGACGGGGTCCAGGCTGGCAACGAGCGACGAGCGGCTTTTCGGCGCAGCCGCAACGGATCGTCGAAGCACGCGGCTCAGCAATCAGCCTTGGCAATAAAGGCCGCGACGATCTGGCGCATGGACAGCGCGTGTTTCATACAAAATTCGGTTACGGAACGATTGCGGAGATCGAGGGGAATAAGCTGGAAATCGATTTCGAAAGCGCCGGACGAAAACGCGTTCTCGACTCATTTGTATCCGCCTGACGGTTTCGCGACACGCTTAACGCTCCACGCTGGGACAGAAAAAATTGCCCTCTGTTCGCAGTGCCGAATTCTGCGCTAATTATTGCCGATGACGCAGCATGCCGAAGCATCAACGAAAGGTCTGTTTGCGCCGCTATCGACAGTGATGCCAGCAGTCGTTGCGTTGCTGGTTGCGGTCGGTCTCGGTGAGATCATTCCCGGTGTCGAAGCAGCCATAACAGCGCCGCCGCCGATCCTTAAACCCATGCCATCGCTCGACGCTGCCCAAGCCTATCCGACGCGGTATCCTATTGTTCGAACCATGAGGTTCGCCACGCCGATCAATTTCGGCGACTGGGCATGGAACGAGACACGTGCGCCGCTGACGGGTCCGATCCTGGTAACCGTCGACATCGCATCGCAATCACTGTCGGTGTTCCGCGGAGGTCATCAAATCGGGCAGACACGCATCATTTATGGGGACGATGACAAGCCGACCCCGATTGGGGTTTTCCCGATAACGCAGAAAAGCGAACGGCATCGTTCGAATATTTTCGTCGATGCGCCGATGCCCTATATGCTGCGGATGACGAACGACGGCATCTCGGTGCACGGCGCCGATCAAGTTCAAGCGATATATGCAACCAATGGGTGCATCGGCATCCCGAACGGATTTGCCAAGCGTTTGTTCGGCGTAACTTCGCTGGGTGACCGTATCGTCGTCACCAAATCGACCAACCTGAAACAAGGCGACGTAATTCAGACATCAGGTGTCGCCCGTTGAACCCTTGCGGCCGTTGCGCAGTTATACAGCCGACATATCTGCAAGGAGAATTTGCGTGCCCTATGTGACTGCGGCGGATGAGACTGAAATATATTTCAAGGAGTGGGGCCCCAGCAACGGTCGTCCGGTTGTTCTCATTCACGGATGGCCGCTGAACGCGGAAAGTTTCGACGACATGGCCATCGCACTTGCCAACGCGGGCTTTCGGGCAATCGCTTACGATCGCCGAGGGTTCGGGCGGTCGGATCAGCCCTGGGAAGGATATGATTACGACACGCTGGCCGACGATCTCGCCAGTGTGATCAAGCAATGCGATGCTGAAGACGTGGCACTCGTTGGCTTTTCGATGGGCGGTGGAGAAATTGCGCGTTTTTTGTCAAGACATGGATCCGCAAACGTCAGCAAGGCAGTGTTGATCGCATCGGTTGTGCCGTTCATGCTGAGAACGTCAGACAATCCTGCCGGTGTCGACAAATCGGTGTTCGACGCAATGTCCGCGGACCTAAACGACGACCGCGCTGCATTCATTCAAAAATTCGCCAGAGGTTTTTACGGCGTCGGTTATCTCAAATCTCCGGTCAGCGACGCTGTACTTGACGCGTTTTTCCAGTCAGCGATGATGGCGGGGCTGCATCCGACGCTCGCTTGTGCGAATGCATTCGCGACGACCGACTTCCGGCCCGACATGGCTTCGTTCACGATCCCTACGCTCATCATCCACGGCACGGCGGACCAGACGGTGCCGATCGACGCCTCGGCGCATGAAGCGATCAAACACATCCCGCACGCGACGCTGATCGAATATGAGGGTGCACCGCACGGTATGCTCGCAACACATAAAGCTGAAATTATTCGTGATGTCCTCGGTTTCCTGCAGCTGAAGGACGACACCGAAGGCGAAGTCACGCGGAACAGCGGGCTCGCCGACCGGACGATTGCCGGATTGCAGCCCGCCGATTGATGCTGCAAGGGGAGAAGCGTGGCGACACCGACTTCCCCCCTGCAAATCGCTGATTTCCGATTATATTGGATCGCGCGCTTTTCGGCGGTGATTGCGACTATGGGTATGGTCGTCATCATCGGGTACCAAGTATACGATGTCGCGCGTCGCGATTACGGAATGGGCATTCGTGAAGCTTCGTTACAGCTTGGGCTGATCGGTTTATTCCAGTTTTTGCCGTTACTGCTGCTGACGCCGGTCGCCGGTTGGGTCGCCGACCGGTTTGAGCGGCGACTGGTCGCCCGGATCGCCAATAGTATCGATTTGATAATCGCGCTTAGCCTTGGCGTCATAACGTCATATGACGCGATCACATTGCCGCTCCTATTTTTGTTTGCAGCACTTCACGGAGTTGCCCGCGTCTTTGTAGGGCCAGCGATGTCGGCAATCGCGCCCAATTTGCTGCCGCCAGCGCTGCTTCCCAAAGGGATCGCAATGAGCTCGATCGCGTGGCAGACGGCATCGGTCGCAGGTCCGGCGCTAGGTGGATTTCTTTATGCTGCCGATCCGTCAGCGCCTTATTTTTTTGCAGCTGGCGCACTCGCAGTCGCGATTATCGCGCTGACCCCGATCCGCCGCATCGTTCCGCCGCCGATGGCAGCCGACATCCACCCAATTCGTCAAATGGTCGACGGCATTATCTATGTCCGTGATAACCGATTTCTGCTTGGCGCGCTCACCCTCGATCTTTTTGCGGTGCTGCTTGGCGGAGCAACTGCACTTCTTCCGGTCTATGCGCGAGATATTCTCCATGTCGGCGCCGAAGGTCTCGGTCAGTTGCGCGCTGCTCCGGCTGTTGGTGCGGCGATCGTTGCGCTGTGGTTTGCATTTCGGCCGCTGCAAAACAATGTTGGCATAAAGATGCTTGCCGCCGTCGTCGGTTTTGGCGCAGCGACAATCGTTTTCGGTTTTTCGCGAACGATGGCGTTGTCACTGAGCGCGCTGGTCATTCTCGGGGCATTTGATATGTTATCGGTCTACGTCCGGTCGTCGCTCGTGCAGCTTTACACACCCGACGAGATGCGTGGGCGCGTATCGTCGGTTTCGGGGCTGGCGATATCCAGTTCAAACGAGCTTGGCGAAGTTCAGTCTGGTCTTGCCGCCGCAGTTTTAGGGCCTGTCGGCGCCGTTGTTTTCGGCGGCGCCGCAGCGATGGCAATCGCAGTTGGCTGGGCTTATCTGTTTCCCGAGCTGCGTCGCGCGCGAACATTCGATCCACCCGCAACTGATTCAACATCGTCCGTCTTGCAGGAGAAACCCGCATGAAAGCCACCAATATCCTTGCCACGATCGGCAACACGCCGCACATCCGAATGAGCAAACTGTTTCCGCACAACGAGGTCTGGATCAAATCCGAACGCGCCAATCCCGGCGGATCGATTAAAGATCGTATCGCGCTCGCGATGATCGAGGATGCCGAAGCGTCGGGCGCACTCGAACCCGGCGGCACGATCGTCGAGCCGACATCGGGCAATACGGGGATCGGGCTAGCGATGGTTGCGGCCGTCAAGGGATACAAACTCGTTCTTGTGATGCCCGAAAGCATGTCACTCGAGCGCCGCCGCTTGATGCTGGCATATGGCGCAACATTCGATCTGACGCCGCGGGAAAAAGGGATGAAAGGCGCGATCGAGCGCGCCATAGAACTGGTCGCGGCGACACCGAACAGCTGGATGCCCGCGCAATTCGAAAACCCTGCCAACATTGCGGTGCACGTCCAGACGACAGCGCGCGAGATCCTTGCCGACTTCCCGGACGGTCTGGACGCAATGATCACTGGCGTTGGGACGGGCGGGCACATTACCGGTTGCGCCGAAGTGTTGAAAAAGGCGTGGCCGGACTTCAAGGTTTTCGCCGTCGAACCGACCCTGTCGCCGGTCATTTCGGGCGGGCAGCCGGGGCCGCATCCGATCCAGGGGATTGGCGCAGGGTTCGTACCTGCAAATCTTCACACGCAGATGCTTGACGGCGTTATCAAAGTCGATCCCGCCGACGCCAAGACGATGGCGAAGCGCGCGGCCGCAGAAGAAGGGATGCTGGTCGGCATCTCGTCGGGCGCGACGCTGGCCGCGATTGCGCAAAAATTGCCCGATCTGGGGGGCAAGGCGCGCGTGATCGGCTTCAACTATGATACGGGCGAGCGCTATTTGTCCGTGCCGGATTTCCTGCCCGAATGAGCAGCATCATCATCGGGCAAGGCGGCATCGGGGCGGCGCTGGCCGACCAGATCGAAGGTGCAATTCGCTGGTCCCGGCCCGAAGTTGACCCGACTGAAGAGGATAGCATCGTGCGCGCCGCCGCGGCGATCGAAACCATCGAACTGGCGATCGTCACGACCGGCATGCTGCATGATGCCCAGCAGCGCCCAGAGCGCGCGCTCAAAGAATTGGACCCGGCAAAACTGGCCCGCAGTTTGGCAATCAACACGATTGCCCCCGCCATTGTCGCCAAGCACCTGATCCCCAAAATGCCGCGCGACCGCCGTGCCGTCTTCGCCGTCCTCGGCGCGCGTGTCGGCAGCATCGGCGACAACCGTACCGGTGGCTGGCATGGTTATCGCGCATCGAAGGCGGCACTCGTCATGCTCATGAAAACCATCGCCATCGAAGTCGCGCGCACCCGCCCGCATGCGATTGTCGTGACGCTCCATCCCGGCACAGTCGACACGGGCATGAGCAAGCCGTTTCAAGGCAATGTCACGCCCGAAAAACTGTTCACCCCTGCCCGCGCCGCAGAGCAATTGATAGGCGTCATCGACAGCCTGACCCCTGCCGACAGCGGGGGACATTTCGCCTGGGACGGCAGCCGCATCGCCGACTGAAAAGCTGGTCACGGCGGCAATGATCGGCTAGGTGAAATGACAGTTCCATTTCACCGAAAGATTTCCCGAAATGAGCGACGAGCTAATTCTCGCCGATCCTTCCGATATCACGCCGATCAACATCGTCGACGAGATGAAAACGTCATATCTCGACTATGCGATGTCGGTGATCGTCAGCCGCGCGCTACCCGATGTCCGCGACGGCCTGAAGCCTGTTCACCGCCGTATTCTCTATGCCTGTCACGAAGCCGGCTATGTCGCAGGCA
>JANLWD010000304.1:0-8460 GCA_031364345.1 Sphingomonas sp. | reverse complement strand
ATCATCACTGCCGCCAACCATGAACGTCAGTGTGCCACCGTTCGCCGCCGCAATCCCGCCCGAAACCGGCGCATCGACCATCGCATAACCCGAAGCAGCGGCATCGGCGGCCACTTTTCGGGCAGTCGTCACGTCGATCGTCGAGCAGTCGAGCAGCAGTGCAGATGTCGGCGCATGGCCGATCACGTCGGTGCCGTAAACGCTGTCCACGATTGCCCCGTTGGGCAGCATCGAGACAACCGCATCAACGCCTGCGACGGCCGCATGAACAGTTGCGAATATCGAACAGCCATTATCCTTCGCTGAAGCCTGAGCTGGTTCGGCCAGATCAAAAGCGTGTACCACATACCCGGCTTTGACGAGGTTCGCGGCCATCCCGCCGCCCATATTACCAAGGCCGATGAAAGCGATTTTCATGGCCTAGCCCATTGTCGGAATGACGAAGGCATTCGCGCTGTCACCGACCCCGCCCCCAGCACTGCCATCGGGCCAGCGCTGCGTGATCGTCTTGATCTTTGTCCAGAACTTGACGCCTTCCATGCCGTGCTGGTTGGTGTCACCGAACGCGCTGCGCTTCCAGCCTCCGAAGCTGTGATAGGCAACCGGCACGGGGATCGGCACATTGATGCCGACCATGCCGACGTTGACCCTTGCCGCAAACTCGCGCGCGGCATGGCCGTTGCGCGTAAAGATCGCGACGCCGTTGCCATATTGATGTTCCGACGGAAGCCGCACTGCCGTTTCGAAGTCGGGCGCGCGGACGATCTGCAGCACGGGACCGAATATCTCTTCTCTGTAGCTTTCCATGGCGGGTGTGACATGGTCGAAAAGGCTGGGACCAACAAAAAAGCCGTCCTCATGCCCCTGCAAGCTGAACCCGCGCCCGTCGACGACAAGCTCGGCGCCTTCATCGACGCCTTTTTGGATCCAGCCTTCGATCTTTGCCTTGTGTGCTGCTGTCACCACGGGGCCATAATGCGCATCGCTGTCGGTCGAGACACCGATCCTGAGCGCGGCCATTGCCGGGATCATCTTTTCACGCAGCGCAATCGCGGTCTTCTCACCGACCGGCACCACCACCGGTAGCGCCATGCACCGCTCTCCCGCCGAACCGAACGCTGCACCGGCCAGATCGTTGACCACCTGATCGAGATCGGCGTCGGGCATCACGATCCCGTGGTTCTTGGCCCCGCCCATCGCCTGCACACGCTTGCCCGCTGCAACCCCACGCTGGTAAACATGATGTGCAATGTCGGACGAGCCGACAAAGCTGACCGCGGCAATGTCGGGATGGTCGAGGATCGCATCGACTATTTCCTTGTCGCCGTGGATGACCTGGAGGATGCCGTCGGGTGCGCCGGCTTCTCGCATGAGTTCGCCAAGGCGCCCCGGCAGCGACGGATCGCGCTCGCTCGGTTTGAGGATGAAGGCATTGCCGCACGCGATCGCGACCCCGAACATCCACATCGGGATCATGCCCGGAAAATTGAACGGCGTTATCCCGGCGCCGATGCCAACCGGCTGGCGCATCGAATAAACGTCAATCCCCGGCCCCGCCCCGTGGGTATATTCGCCCTTCAGCACATGCGGGATGCCGCAGCAGAATTCGATCACTTCCAGTCCGCGCTGGATATCGCCCTTGCTGTCCGCAATCACTTTGCCATGTTCGGACGACAGCATGTGCGCCAGCGCATCGATCTCGCGTTCGACCAGTGCCTTGAAGTTGAACATCACGCGCGCCCGCCGCTGCGGGTTGGTCGCTGCCCACGCCGGTTGGGCCTTTAACGCTGCATCGACCGCGCGCTGCAACACTGCCGCATCGCCCAGCGCAACCCGTGCCTGAACCTGCCCCGTATTGGGATCGAACACGTCGCCATGGCGCACCGGCAGTCCCGCGCCGCCCGTTATGAAATGGTCGATCTGTCGCATGGCAGCTTTCATCTGATGGCTTGATGACGCTGTGGGCCGTGGTGCGGCTGAAATCAACCGACGATATCACCGTCGCTTCGATCGAATGATTGCGCGGTTATTCGGTGTTTTCGATATCGTCAGGCTGATCGTCGATGGGTGCTGGACCGCGGTCGATATCGGGTTCCGCCAGTGCGCTGACAGCCGCCGGGCGCGCCGAGCGGCCGTTGAGGATCCAGCGTTTCGACGATGTATCGACGATCGCACCCTTTGGCCCGAAAATCGGATCGAACACGCCGAGGCGCCAGAATTGCACGGCACACACCGCCACCAATGCGATCAGCGACAGGATGAACAGCGTGAGCGGCTGCAGCCAGAAGCGGGCGCCTGTTATGGGGCGGCCGTCGTCGGTCATGGTATATCGCCCGCCACGGGGCATCCCGAATTCATCGGCCAGGCGCGTGTAATGCTCCGCCGGATCGGGCTTAAGATCGCTTGCACGCTTCGGAGACCGACTGCGCATCTTTGTAGTATAAAACCGAAAACCGAAGAATCGGTAAACGCGCGTGTCTATTTGAGCAGCACGAGCTCCTCGGCCATCGAGGGGTGAAGTGCTACGGTTTCGTCGAACTGTGCTTTGGTCAGGCCTGCTTTCACGGCAACCGCTGCTGCCTGCAGAATCTCGGCCGAATCGGGGCCGATCATGTGAAGGCCGACGACGACATCAGTCGATGCATCGACCACCATTTTATACAAAGCGCGCTCATTGCGGCCGGCAAGGACGTTCTTCATGGGCCGGAAATCGGACGTGTATGTTTTGATCGTACCGAGCTTGTTGCGTGCTTCCGATTCAGTCATTCCCACGGCTGCAATCGGCGGATGACTGAATACGGCAGTGGGCACATTGGCATAATCGACCCGCGTCGGCTTGTTGCCGAAAACAGTGTCGGCGAACGCCTGACCCTCGCGGATCGCAACCGGAGTCAGTTGAATCCGGTCGGTGACATCGCCCACGGCATAGATGCTGTCGACGGTCGATTTATTGTCGTCGTCGACAACGACCGCACCATTATCGTTCAGCGCAACGCCAGCAGCTTCAAGGCCGAGACCCGCGACGTTGGGCGCACGGCCCGTTGCAAAAAGGACGAGGTCGGCAACAATCTCGTCACATCCTTTCATCGCGACGACCAGCTTGCCATCGTCGCGCTTGGTGATCTGTTCGAACGGTGCATTGAAGCGGAATTCAATGCCCTTGGTCATCGAAATCTGGAGCAAGCGATCGCGGATCTGGTCGTCATATCCGCGCAGAATCCGGTCGCCCCGGTTGACGATCGTGACATGCGATCCAAAGCCGTGGAAAATGCCGGCAAATTCATTGGCGATATAACCACCACCCGCGATCACCACGCGCTTTGGCAGTGTTTCGAGGTGGAAAACCTCGTTCGACGTAATCGCATGTTCGGCACCGTCAAATTCGGGACGAACCGGCCATCCGCCGGTCGCAACGAGAATCTTGTCGGCGGTGACTTCGCGCCCGCTTGCCAGTTTGACTGTATTCGGACCCGTTATGACGGCGCGCTCGCGAAAAATTTCGACCTTGTGACTGGCAAGCGTCTGGCCATAAACACCTTCGATCCGCGTGACTTCTGCAAGAACATTGTCACGCAACGTCGGCCAGTCGAATGTCGGCGTCGCGACGTCCCAGCCAAAGCGACGAGCATCGGCCAGATCCTCGGCAAAATGTGCGCCGTAAACGAGCAGTTTTTTGGGCACGCAGCCGCGAATGACGCATGTGCCGCCGACGCGATGTTCTTCGGCAATTGCCACGCGCGCGCCATAGGCGGCAGAAACTCGCGCCGCGCGTACACCCCCCGACCCCGCGCCGATGACAAACAGGTCATAATCGTTTTTCGTCATCGAAATCCCGTTTTTGATTGGCCAAAGCGATATAGGATGCTGTGCTGTGTTTCGCGAATCTGATTGTCGGGTGGCACTGATCTAGAGACCTGCTCTGACCATCAATTCGCGTGTCGACGCATCGAACCCTTCGCGGGCCGAAGGATCGTCGATGCGCTTTGCCATGTCCTTGCCGAGTTCGACGCCGAACTGATCGAACGGATTGATGCCAAGCAAGGCGGCATTCACGAACGTGCGCTGTTCATAAAAGGCCAGCAACGCGCCGAGCGTTCGCGGGTCGAGATCATCGAGCAGGATCGTCATCGACGGGCGGTCGCCGGGATAGTTGCGATGGCCGTCATCGGCTGCGCGCCCGGCCATCAATGCCGCGCCCTGCGCAAAGCAATTCGCCAGCAATTGCCGGTGATGTTCGGGGTCAAGCGTTTCGCCGGGTTCGATGCACGCAACGAATTCGACTGGCACGGCGCGTGTCCCCTGATGCAGGAGCTGGAACACGGCATGCTGTGCATCGGTGCCGACGCCGCCCCACGTAACGGGCGCGCTCTGCCGGCCGAGCGGCGCGCCATCGGTCGTGACCGACTTGCCGTTCGACTCCATCTCAAGCTGTTGAAGATAGCTCGGCAACAGTCGCAGTCGTTCGTCATAGGCAAACACAGCACGCGTCGCGCATTGATGTGTTTGCGTATACAGCAGGTCGGCGAATGCAGCGAGCACGGGCGCGTTTTGCGATGGCGGCGCGAGGCGGAAATGCCGATCCATTTCGGCCGCTCCTTCAAGCAGTTCCTCGAATCCGCTCCAGCCGAGCGCCAGCGCCGCCGGAAAGCCGATCGACGACCAAAGCGAATAACGCCCGCCGACGGCCTCGTTGAAAGGAAGCACGCGCGTTTCGTCGACGCCCCATGCAACGGCCGCATCGGGATAGGCGGTCAATGCAATGACCCTGCCCATCGGATCGACCACCCCGTCTTCTTCCATCCACTGAAGCACCGATGCCGCATTGAGCATTGTTTCGGTCGTCGTGAAGGTTTTCGACGCAATCACGAGAAGCGTCGCGGATGGATCGAAGCGCGCAAATGCTTCCTCAAGCGCGCAACCGTCGACATTCGAGACGATGGCGACATCATAACGGCCCGCGTCGCGCCCAAGCGCATCGACGATCAGGTCAGGACCCAGCGCCGATCCGCCGATGCCGACATGCAGAATATGGCGAACCGGGCCCAGTGCATCGCTTTCGATCGCGTCGATGAGCGCGCGCATCCGGCTGTGGAGCGCACGCGCCGTGGCAACCGCGTCCGGCGCACCCTCGCCACGCTCGGCGCTGTGTTCGGCGGCGCGCCCTTCGCTCGCATTTACCACGCGACCCGCAAACATGTCCTCGCGCTTGGCAGCGAGTCCGGCCTGTTCTGCGAGCGCAACAAATGCCGTCAGCGCTTCCGGCGACAAATGGGTTTTCGAAAAGTCGAACAATATCCCCGATTGCGTCAGGCTGAGCTGCGCGACGCGGTCGGCATCATTCGCGAACAGTGTCGCCAGCGGTATGTGCGGCAACGCTTCGATCGCGGTCCAGTCGTGCATGTTCTTTCCTTCGATTCGGGTGCGCGTGCTTGACGCCTCCGGCGCTGCGCCGCAATGCGCCGGGCAATGTCCGACGATATCATCGATACACCGCCAAAAGCGAAATCCGAAACCCGCGATTTCATGGAATTTCTGCTCAAGCTCGGGATTTTCGTATTCATCCTGCGCAGCTTCATCTTTGCGCCGTTCAGCATTCCGAGCGAGTCGATGGTGCCGCGCCTCCTCACGGGTGACTATCTGATCGTCACGAAATGGAATTATGGCTATTCACGGCACAGTTTTCCCTGGTCGTTGCCGCTGATTTCCGGGCCGGGGCGCTTGTTGGAAACGATGCCAGCACGCGGCGATGTCGTGGTTTTCAAAAAGCCGCCGGAAAACGACATCGATTATATCAAACGCGTCATCGGCCTTCCCGGTGATTTCGTTCAGATGAAAGCAGGGCAGCTTTTCATCAACGGCACGCCAGTGGCCAAAAAACGGATCGATGATTTCCTTTTGCCCGAAACGCCGAACACGCAATGTTACGCCGCGCAGTTTACCGAGACTGCGAGCGATGGTTCGCGGCGATGCCGCTATCCGCAATATCGCGAGACGCTGCCAGGCGGCAAAAGCTACAATGTTCTCGACCTGGCTCCGATCGCAGCCGACGATACGCAAATTTATGCAGTCCCGGCGGGCCAGTTGCTGATGATGGGCGACAACCGTGACAATTCGTCCGACAGTCGCTTCGAAGCGAGTGGATTCGGTTTCGTGCCGGTCGAAAATATCGTCGGCAAAGCGCAATTCACCGTATTTTCGACTGATGGTTCGGCGAATTGGTTCCTGCCATGGACCTGGTTTTCTGCGGCACGTTGGCAGCGGATCGGGGAAGGCTTCTGACAGCGCTGGCCGACTGGCTGACGCATGCGCTCGGGACCGCGCCACGCGACCTGAGCTTTTATTCGCGCGCCCTGACACATGGTAGTGCCGGCGGCGACAGTTACCAGCGGCTCGAGTTTTTGGGTGATCGCGTGCTTGGCCTCACAATCGCACGCTGGCTTTATGATGCGTATTCGCACGAGCCCGAAGGCGAGCTGTCGCGCCGTTTGAACAGCCTCGTGACCGGGCTCGCCTGCGCTCATGTCGCACGCACAATCGGCGTGACCGCGCATCTTAAGCTCGGCAAGCAAGCGCGTGACGACGGCGCGTTCGACAGTGATAATATCCTTGGCGACGTGACCGAAGCCCTGATTGGTGCGCTTTATCTCGATCATGGGTTGGATGCGGCCGAGGCATTTATCCGCAAACACTGGGCTGCACTTGTCGAAGGGCATGTCGATGCGCCACGCCACCCGAAATCGGCACTTCAGGAATGGGCCGCTGCGCACAATCGCCGCGCCCCGAGCTATGCCGTGATCGACCGAAGCGGGCCGCACCATGCTCCGCGCTTTACCGTGTCCGTTGCCATTGGCAGCGCCGAAGCCACAGCAAGCGGGGCATCGAAACAGGAAGCCGAAACCGCAGCTGCGATGGCATTGTTGGAAAAACTCAAATGAAATGCGGTCTTGTTGCCATTCTCGGGGCGCCCAACGCGGGCAAGTCCACGCTGGTCAATGCGCTCGTCGGCCAGAAAGTCGCGATCGTCAGCCCCAAAGCACAGACGACGCGCGTTCGCCTCATGGGCATCGCCATCGAAGACGAAACACAGATCCTGCTGGTCGATACACCCGGCATTTTCGAAGGCAAACGCCGGTTCGACCGCGCGATGGTGCAGGCCGCATGGGGCGGGACGCAAGACGCCGACATGATTGTCCTGCTGATCGATGCAAAGGGGGGGCTTGGGCCGAAAGTCGAAGGCATCCTGAAAGGCCTAGAATCGCGGCCCGAACCCAAACTGCTCGTGCTCAACAAGGTCGACGTTGCCGATCACGGCAAGATGCTCCGTCACATCACGGTGCTGACGGAGCGTTTGAGCTTTGTCGATACGCTCATCATCAGTGCGACGACGGGAGACGGCGTCGCCGACCTCAAAACCCGCCTTGCGGCGGCCATGCCCGAAGGACCGTGGCACTTCCCCGCCGATCAGATCAGCGATGCGACCGACCGCGTCATGGCCGCCGAAATCACACGCGAACAGATTTTCCTGCAACTTTATCAGGAACTGCCGCAGGCCTGCGCGGTCGAGACAGAGAAATATGAGGAGCGCGCGGATGGTTCGGTCGAAATCCACCAGCAAATCCTCGTCGCGCGCGACAGCCAGCGCGCGATCGTGCTGGGTAAAGGCGGTGCGCGGCTAAAGGAAATCGGCAGCAAGGCACGCGCGGAACTCGCAACAATGCTGTCAGCCAAAGTGCATTTGTATCTGCACGTCAAAGTCTCGCCGAAATGGGACGAAAACCGTGAGATTTACCGCGATATCGGGCTCGATTGGGTCGACTGAAGCAGTGCGTCGACCCAAGCCGGAACAAGCATTCCCGCCGCACCGATCCGCGTTTGGTTGAAATAGACGCTTCCCAACGACGGCTCCAGATTCATTTCCAGCGTATCGGCACCGACATATTTTGCAGTCTCCACAAACCCCGCTGCGGGATAGACTGCACCCGATGTGCCGATCGACACGAACAGATCGCATTCGCGGATTGCAGCGTCGATTTCGTCCATGCGGTAGGGCATCTCGCCAAAGAAAACGATATCGGGCCGCAACGTCAGATTGTCGCATACGCCACATGCCGTTCCCGGTGAGAGGCGACCTGTCCAGACGCCGCGGTTGCCGCATGACGCGCACAACGCCGAAAGCAATTCGCCGTGCATGTGGATAAGGCGTTTTGCGCCGGCGCGCTCGTGCAGATCATCGACATTCTGTGTCACGATCAGCAAGCCACCTGTCCATTCGGCATCGAGCCGCGCCAGTGCCCGGTGCGCCGCATTGGGCTCCACGCTCGCCAGCGCCGCGCGCCGGTCATCGTAAAAGCGATGCACCAGCTCGGGATCCGCCTCCAACGCTTCGGGCGTACAGACATCCTCGACCCGGTGTCCTTCCCACAGGCCGCCGGGTCCGCGAAACGTCGCGATACCGCTTTC
>JANLWD010000291.1:0-1924 GCA_031364345.1 Sphingomonas sp. | reverse complement strand
ACTGCACTCAACACCTATCGCCCCGCAATGGATGCCGACGAGGAACGCGCTTTCCTCGATGCCATCGACAAATGGGTTCAAAAAGAAGTTCGTCCGGTCGTGATGAAGCATGATCATGACGACATCTGGCCCGCTGAACTCGTCGCGCAGATGGCCGAGATGGGGCTGTTCGGCGCCACCATCGGACAGGAATATGGTGGCCTTGGCCTGCCGTGCACGACCTATGCAAAGATCGTCGCGCACATCGCATCCTATTGGATGGCGATCACCGGCATTTTCAATTCGCACCTCATCATGGCCTGCGCAGTCGAGCGCTTCGGCACGTTGCCGCAAAAAGCCAAATGGCTGCCCAAATTCGCAAGCGGCGAAATCCGCGGTGGCCTTGCGTTGACGGAGCCCAATGCAGGCACTGACCTGCAAGCGATCCGCACGACGGCAGTCCGCGATGGCGATGATTATGTCATCAACGGCACCAAGACGTGGATTTCGAACGGGATCAACGGCAGCTGCTTTGCCCTGCTCGTTAAGACCGATCCAAAAGCCGATCCGCGTTACAAGGGCATGAGCCTGTTCATCGCGCCGAAGGGTCCGGGCTTCACCAACGGCAAGAAATTCGAAAAGCTCGGCTATCATGCGATCGACAGCGCCGAACTCATTTTCGAGGATTACCGCATCCCGGCTGATAACCTGATTGGCGGCATCGAAGGGCAGGGATTTTTCCAGGCGACCGGTGGCCTCGAACTCGGGCGGATCAATGTTGCCGCGCGTGGCGTCGGTTTGGCTGAGGGAGCGCTGCGCCTCGCGACTGACTATGCGCAGCAGCGCCAGACGATGGGCAAACCGATTGCCGAGCATCAGGCGATCCAGCTTTACCTCGGCGAAATGGTCACCCGCGCCCGCGCCGCACGATTGCTGACTTTCGACGCAGCCGAAGCTTATGACCGTGGCGACCGCTGCGACATGCAGGCGGGCATGGCCAAATATTTCGCTTCCGAAGCGGCGGTCGAAAACAGTCAGACCGCGATGCGTATTTTCGGCGGCTACAGCTATTCGAAGGAATATGAAATCGAACGTTTCTACCGCGACTCCATGCTGATGTGCATCGGCGAAGGCACCAACGAGATGCAGCGGATGATCGTTGCCAAACAATGGCTGAAGGCGAATCCGATTTGATTGGCGAGCGCACCTATTACCCTCTCCCTGCAGGGGAGAGGGTCGACTCGCCGAATCGCGAGCGGGGAGAGGGCCTGCCAAGACGCGGAAAGACGCCCGACCTTTTCCTCGAACGTGCGCGCGCTGCCCGAAGCGAACCCACCGAAGCTGAACGTAAATTGTGGTCGCAACTGCGTGCAGGCCGCTTGACCGGATGGAAATTCCGCCAGCAAGTTCCGATTGGTCCCTTTCGCGCCGATTTCGTTTGCCCAAAGGCAAAGTTGATTATCGAACTCGACGGCAGCCAGCATGGCGACGCGGTTAATGATGATGACCGCCGGACGGCATTTCTTGAGCGCGAGGGATATCGCGTGCTGCGGTTGTGGAACAACGATGTGCTGGCAAGAACCGATGCTGTTCTGGATGTAATCCTCGCAGGACTCAACAACCCTCTCCCCGCTCGGCAAGTGCCGAGCCGACCCTCTCCCCTGCAGGGAGAGGATAAGTGAACCTCCCTCTATCCGGCACTCGCGTCTTGTCATCCGAACAATATGGCGCAGGGCCTTATGGGACGATGTTCCTCGCGCAGCTCGGCGCCGAAGTCATCAAGATCGAGCCACCAAAAGGGGGCGATTCGTCGCGGATGACGGGCCCGTATTTTTTGGGCGAAGACGACAGCCTTTTTTACCAGACATTCAATCTCAACAAGCGGTCGATTACGCTCGATACCCGCACCGATGCGGGGCGCGATGTGCTCCACCGGCTGGTCACG
>JANLWD010000273.1:0-16928 GCA_031364345.1 Sphingomonas sp. | reverse complement strand
GTGTTTTCGAGGAACGTCACGAAATTCGAAATCGCGACGACGCAATAAGCGCCTTTCAGCCGCGGGCCGTACGCTATCGCGCTGGCATAGCACATATAGCCGCCATAACTGCCGCCGTTGACGGCAAAGCGCGACTTGTCGAGGCCGAGATCAGCTTCGAGACGGTTCAGGAACGCGCCGATGTCCTTTACCGAATCCTCGCGCTTGAACGGCCCGTTGTCGAGGCCAACGAAGCGTTTGCCGAAACCCGTCGAGCCGCGGACATTGGGATAGAAAATCGCAATGCCGAGTTCGTTGAGCAGATAATTGCGCCGCCCCTGAAATCCCGGTGTCGATTGTCCTTCCGGGCCACCGTGTATGTTGATGATCAGCGGGCGCTTGCCGGGAAATTTCGCGGGGTCGGGGCGGTAAAGGAAGCCCGAGACGGGCTCCTTGTCGAAGCTTTTGACTTCGATGAATTCGGGTTCGACATTGGCGGCGACGTCGAGGCCGCCGGTTTCGCTTTGCGTCCAGCGGGTGACGGCAAGCGTTTTGGGATCGATCGAATAAGCGTCGGCGGCGCTTTTGCTTGAGGTGAACGTGAGGCCAATGCTGCCCCACGGCGCGATTTCGATGCCGCCCGCGCTGCCCGCCGGAAGCGCTGTCACGGTGCGGATGCTGCCACTGGGCAAGTCCATGATCCGGACGCGGTCGACGCCGGCTTCATTAATGGTGAAGGTTATGAAGCTGCCATCAGGTGCGATGTCGAAGCTTTCGACGTCCCATTTCTTTTCAGGCGAGCGCGCGGTGAATGCTCCGCTTTTTATGTCGAGCGTTCCCAGACGCTGAAAATCCGAGCCCTCGTCGCTGGTCACCCAAAGCGTGCCATCGGGCGCGAACAGCGCGCCACCATAAGCAATCGTCTTGCTGTGATCGCCGATCGGGGACAGCGCGCCACTTGCGATGTCGAGCAGGTAGAGGTCCGATTTCGTGACCGACTGGTAATTGCCGACGACAGCCGATTTGCCGTCGGGAGCGAAATCCTGAATCGCCCAGCCGCCGCCCTTGACCTGCGCGACCATCCGGTCGGTTTTCGGATCGCGCGGGTTCATGACGTAAAGGTCGGTGTCGGTGCCGTTCCGCCGCGTCGAGCTGTAGCCGATCAGGCTGCCATCGGCATTCCATGCGCCGAGGTTGTTGCGGCTTTTGCCATCGGTGAGCAGCGTGAGCTGTCCGTTTTTCAATGTGTAAATCTGGAAGAATTCATTGCCGCCGATGTCTTTGTTGACGACAAGGACGTCACCCTTGGGCGACCATGTGCCACGCACCGGTTCGGCTTCGAAGCTGATCTGGCGGCGGTCCATCATCGGGGCGGCAACGCTGTGCAATTGCGCGACATCGCCAAAGCGGGTCGAGATGAGCATCGATTTGTCGGTCGCGTTCCAGCCCGAAAATCCCGCCGTCCGGAATTCCATGTAAGGCCGCGTCCGGGCAGCGAGCGCAACCGGAACCGCGGGCGCGCCGTCGGCAACGATTGCAGCGGGCTTGGGCATGTCGGCAAGTGCGGGGGCGGCGAGAAGGGCAGCGACAAGGACGAGGTGTTTCATGACAACTCCGTAGCGGGAACCAGTCACCTGTTTCTAACAACGCAATAGCGCTGGCAAGAGCTTCGTTCGGCTGGCAGTAGCCGGTCATGATGGCGCGACTTCCCCGCAACGGCACGCCGTTCGTCCTGCTCGACGATGCGCGGCTGGAAGGGGCGGCGGCGGCACGGCTTTACGTCGATCCCGTCCAGATCGTCGTGACGCGGCGAATCGACGAGGTTGCCACCGCGCTCGATGCGCTGCGGACGGCGACGCACGGCGGCCTCCATGCAGCGGGTTATCTCGCGTATGAAGCGGGGCACGCATTCGAACCCAGGCTGACCCCGCTTGTCGCGGGCATTGCTGCGGCACCGCTCGTCTGGTTCGGGCTGTTTCGCGGGTACGAAGAAATCGCCGCCGACGATGTGCCGGCCATGCTCCCCGATCCGGCGGGCGCATGGATCGGCACGCCAAAGCCCGACATCGGCTATGACGATTATTCAGCGGGAATGGCGCGCGTTCAGGCGCTGATCGAAGCCGGGGACATTTATCAGGCCAATCTGACATTCGGCGCGACAGTGGCGACGGCGGGTCATCCGCTGGCACTTTATGCCGGACTGCGCGACCGGGCACAGGCAGGCTATGGCAGTGTCATCCACACCGGCGCCGACTGGATATTGTCACTCTCGCCCGAGCTGTTTTTCGCATGCGACGGAACAGAAATCTGGACGCGGCCGATGAAGGGGACGGCAATGCGCTGTGCCGACCCCGGCGATGATCGCCGTGCGGCCGAAATGCTGCAATCCGACGAAAAGCAGCGCGCCGAAAACCTGATGATCGTCGATCTGTTGCGCAACGATCTGTCACGGATCGCAGTGCCGGGCAGTGTTGCCGTGCCCGACCTGTTCCGGGTCGAAACCTATCCGACGGTGCATCAGATGACATCGACCGTAACAGGAACGCTTGCCGACGGGCACGATGCTGTCGCGGTCCTGCGAGCGCTGTATCCGTGCGGATCGATTACCGGTGCGCCCAAAATCCGCGCCATGGAGACGATTGCCGACATCGAAGTAGCGCCGCGCGCGGTTTACACCGGCAGCATCGGCCGGATCGATGCTGGTGGACGGTCAGCTGCATTCAATGTCGCGATTCGCACGCTTCAATTGCACGAAACGACGGCGCGGCTCGGCCTCGGCTCGGGGATCGTTGCCGATTCGAATGCACCCGAAGAATGGGCCGAGTGCATCGCCAAGGGCAAGTTCATCGCCAGCAATCGCCGTTTCGACCTGATCGAGACGATGGCATTCGATCCGAAAGAGGGCATTGCTCGGCTCGAACGACATCTCGTCCGCATGAAATCGAGTGCCGCCGCGCTAGGTTTCCGGTTCGACCGCCACGCCGCGCGCAATGAATTGCAGGCCGCAACTTTCCATTTGCGGGTGGCAAGCCGCGTGCGCGTCCTCCTTGGCCAGAGCGGCGTGATGGCAATCGAGACGCGACCCTTGCCGCCATCGCCGACCGGTGATGCCAGCGTGGCGCTGGCGGCGCTGCCGGTCGATGCCGACGACATCCGCCTGCGCCACAAAACGACCGACCGGCGCTTTTACGATGCCGCGCGGCACGGCGTTTTCGAAGTCGTGTTCACGCATCCCGACGGCGCGCTGACCGAAGGAAGTTTCACCAATGTTTTCGTGCAGGACGGCGGCATGTTGCTGACGCCGCCGCTGTCGCGGGGTCTGCTCGGTGGTGTCCTTCGCGACGAACTGATTGATACGGGCAAAGCGCGCGAGGCCGATTTGCGTGCCGATGACCTGGCTTTCGGTTTTTTCATCGGCAATTCGCTGCGCGGGCTGCTGCCCGCGCGACTTTCGTTAGAATAGGGGCGCGCGGTCTGTTGCCGGCCAAGCTCGCCGCGGTATAGGCGAGCGATCACAAAGGGGTTTGCCGTGTCTCAATTATCCGCTGCGATCGACCGGATCAAGCCTTCGCCGACGATGGCAATGACTGCACGCGTCGCCGCGCTGGCGCGCGAAGGCGTCTCGATCATCGGGCTTTCGGTCGGCGAGCCTGATTTCGACACACCCGATTTCGTCAAGGATGCCGCGATCGAAGCGATCCGCGCAGGCAAGACCAAATATACCGCGGTCGACGGCACGCCTGAACTGAAAGCCGCGATCGCGACCAAATTTCGGCGCGATAACGACCTGACTTATGCAGCGGATCAAATCAGCGTGAATGTCGGCGGCAAGCACACGCTGTTCAATTCGCTTGTCGCAACAGTCGACAAGGGCGACGAAGTCATCATCCCCGCGCCCTATTGGGTCAGTTATCCCGACATCGTGAATTTCGCTGGAGGCACGCCCGTCATCGTCAGTGCGGGCGCCAACCAGCTTTACAAGATACTGCCCGAACAGCTCGATGCCGCAATCACGCCGCGGACAAAATGGGTCCTGCTCAATTCGCCATCAAACCCGACCGGCGCGGCGTATTCGGCTGCCGAACTGATGGCCCTGGGCGAGGTCATTCGCCGCCATCCGCATGTCATGGTCATGACCGACGATATGTATGAGCATGTCTGGTACGCCGACACGCCATTTGCGACGATCGCGCAGGTTTGCCCCGATTTGTACGAACGGACGCTGACGATCAACGGCTGTTCGAAATCCTATGCGATGACCGGCTGGCGGATCGGTTATGCCGGGGGCCCGGCCTGGCTGATCAAGGCGATGGGCAAATTGCAATCGCAGTCGACAAGCAATCCCTGTTCGATCGCGCAAGCAGCGGCAACCGCGGCATTGTCAGGTGATCAGTCGTTCCTTGCCGAACGCAATGCAGCGTTTCTGAAGCGCCGCGATCTGGTCGTGCGCATGCTGAACGCGGCGCCCGGTCTGCACTGTCCGACGCCAGAGGGCGCGTTTTATGTTTACCCCGATGCAACAGGATGCATCGGCAAGACCACGCCGAAGGGCAAGCGGATCGAAAGCGATGCCGACCTGATCGGTTATTTCCTCGACGAGGCACGCGTGGCCGCCGTCAACGGCGAGGCATTCGGCCTCAGCCCGGCATTTCGTGTTTCCTATGCCACGTCCGAAGCGATCCTGACCGATGCATGCACGCGGTTGCAGGACGCCTGTGCGGCGCTGCGGTGAACCGTAAGATGAACCGCAGCTAACAGAAGCATTCAGGCCGGGTGAAACCATCGGCGGGCACTTAACGTATCTTCAACGAAGTTACCTGAGAGAGCCCCCATGCGCCGTGCCCTTAAATCCGAATTCACCCAGCTTTTTTTCGGCGGTTTTGCCGCTGCTGCGATTGCGATGCTCGCACTTTTGCCGGGCTTGCTGTAACGCGGGCGCATTATGGCGCGAACAATGAGCATGACCATGAAAACAACAATCATCGCAGGCGCAATCGGTGCGCTGGCACTTTTCACCATGACGGGCGGGATCGCTGCTGCTGGACGCACGGTCATCGTGCCGATGCCGGCGGTCGACGCAGCGCCGGTGGGAACGCGCGCAACCGCCGTGCTCGCAGGCGGATGTTTCTGGGGCATGGAAGCCGTTTTCAGCCATCTGAACGGTGTGACGGCCGTCGCGTCGGGCTATGCCGGGGGCAGCGCCGCCGATGCGACCTATGACAAAGTGAGCAGCGAAACGACGCGCCATGCCGAAGCGATTCGCGTGACATATGATCCGCGAAAGATCAGCTATGCGACGCTGCTCCGCGTCTATTTCTCGGTCGCGCACAATCCGACCGAACTCAACCGCCAGGGTCCCGACAGCGGCACCAGCTATCGCTCGGCGATTTTCCCGCAGACGCCCGATCAGGGACGCGTTGCGCGAGCTTATATTGCGCAAATCGGCAAAAGTGGTGTCTGGGGCGCGCCAGTCGTGACGCGGATCGAAAGCGGCGGGTTTTTCCCGGCCGAGGCCTATCATCAGGATTTTGCGTTCAAAAATCCGAACCACGGCTATATCCGAACGTGGGACGCGCCGAAAATTGCCGCGCTTAAAAAGTCGTTCCCCGCACTGTGGGTCGCCAAACCTTCGGCTTAGGCCGCAAGCGGGAAGCTCAGTAACCGGTCGTTGACGGGGATTAATGCTCTCGCGTTCGTTCCCACCGCGCGTACGATTTCGGGATGATGCGCATCGAGCCCGCCGGTCAGCGACCCGAATGCGGGCAGGATAAGCTTGGTTGCGCTTGCCACGAAACATCGGCGCGCGACATTGCGGCCACGGATCGCCACGCGGAGTTTGGGATGGAAATGCCCCGACATTTCGGGCCGCGGATCAGCCGGGTCGGCTTCGTGGCGAAGGATCACGCCGTCGACATCGGCTTCGTCGACAATGCGGCCGCCGAACGGATCGTCGAGCGCATGGTCGTGATTGCCCGTGACCCAAACCCAATCGAGCCGGGCGGTCAGATCGCGCAGCATCGCGGTCGCGCGTTCGGGCAAACGACGGCCGCCGGCGCTGTCATGAAAACTGTCGCCGAGGCACCAGATTTCGGCAGGGGCCGTCGCTGCGACCAGCGCGGTCAGATCGGCAAGTGTCGCGATCGAGTCATATGGCGGCAGCATCTGGCCGAATTTGGCAAACCAGCTTGCTTTTTCGAAATGGAGGTCGGCAACGATCAGCGCGCGGCGAGCGGGCCAGAACAAAGCACCTTGCGGCAGAGCATGAAGTGTATGCGCGCCGAAAAGAAATGCGCTCATCCAAATGTCCCGGGCGGCAGAAAGCGCACTTTGCGTTGCGCAAAATCGACCGAGACACGGCGGAACCCGCGCAGCACATCCATGCCGAGCAGCATTGCCGGTTTGGTATTCAGGCCATAACGCTTGAACGGGTGTGCGTCGGCAAAGGCAATCACCGGATTTTCCACTGTCATCCCGGCAATGCGGACGCGCCCGACCGCGGCATATTCGGCCGGCAACCGCCCACCCGTCACATCGATCAGTTCGGTCTTGAAAAACTGTAACCGCTTGTTGCGCCGCGACAGGAGCGCGCGGAGCGAGGCATTGCCGACCGTCGTCTCGGCGCCCGAATCGATGATGACCGTGATCGGCGTGCCATCGACATCGGCATCGACCAGCACGAGCTGCCCGAATTTCGACCGCGCGGTCACGACGATCGTATCGGGATCATAGGCCTCACGCTCACCCGCGCGCAGCACGCTGAGCGTACGATTGGTGAAATCCATGACAACGCGCCGCCCTTTCAGCGTGTCGATGCCAAGCAGGCCGTGGCCGCCGAGATATTCCTGTTGCAGCGCGGGCGCGTTGATCGCGCGCGTCGTCTGTCCCGCAAGTGTCAGGCTGGGCACAGTCACCGTCGTTGCCGGGCCGACGCCAGTCATGCTGTGCATCGTCACGCTTTCACCGGCGGCAAGTTTGAGCAAAGTCGCCAGTTCGCGCGACACGACAGTGCGGTCGGATCCCGTGTCGACGACGAATTGATACGGCCCGCGACCTTCGATTGTGACCGGCACTGTCATCCGCATCGCCGTGTCGGTCCGTGTTCCGACCGTCGCGACGACAAGCGGTGCAGTCGGTGGCGTCTCCGCACCGACCGGCATCGATGTCGCGACCGCAAGAAGGATCAGGGCGTAACGCATCGTGAAAAACCTCTCGTACGGAACATGCCACGAACATGGCGGAGCGAACAGCGGAATTTCGCGATGCCGGTTTGCACACACTGCTGCATTTGCGCATGCTGTTGATGATGCACCGCATATTGCTCGCTTTTCTGCTGACGGTCGTGCCCGGCGCGGCACGGGCGCAGGTCGACCTGCTGCTTCAGGCGCGTGTCGATGCGATCGTCAAATCCGCTGGCCCGGGCACGCGGTTCGGCGTTGTTGTGGCCGATGCTGCTGGGCGCGAGATCGTCGCGATCAGTCCCGACGATCGCTTTATCCCCGCGTCGAACACCAAGATGTTCACGACGGCGGCGGCTTACACGACGATGCCGGCGCTGGATCAGCCGGATACCGAAGGCGGCGCGACAGTCGCGTTGCAGGGCAAGGACGTCATTCTGACCGGCTATGGCGACGCGCGGATGTCGAGCGCGCCTGACTGTGTCATCGACTGCCTGGCCACGCTGGCCGATGCGGTGGCGGCAAAGACCAAGCGCGTGCGCCATATCATCGGCGATGCGACGCTGTGGCCCGACCAGCGCTGGAGCCCGGGCATGAGCTGGAACAATGTTGCCGAACGATCGGGGACTGGGATTGCCGCGCTCAGCCTCGACAGCAATGCGTTAGCGTTGACGGTGAAGCCGACTTACGGCGGCATGCTGCCGCTCGTCACATTTTCGTCGGATTATTTCACCATCGACAATCGCGCGACGACAATCGCGCGCGGGCCGAATACGCTCGACGTGAAGCGCCTACCCTTTGAGCGACGGGTAATCATTTTTGGAAGCGTCGCGGCGGGCGACCCGACCGACAAGATCGCGCTCGGCATTGATGATCCTGCGCACTACGCCGCGTGGCGGCTATCAGCGCTGCTCAAAGAGCGCGGGGTAAAAGTAAAGGGCGAAATCCGGTCGCGATACAGGAATGACCCGCCTCCATTCCCCTTGCTTGTTCCTTGTCCGAAAATCCCTTGTCCGGGACCAGCACCGAATATGATCCTTGCGCGCCTCACACCACCACCACTTGCTGAGGACATCAGGATGATCAACAAAGCCAGCCAGAACCTGCACGCGGATTTGCTGGTGCGGCGGCTGGGCGGCGGACTTGGCGCGATCGAGATCATGCTCGCGAAAGCCGGTGTCGCGCGCACGGCTTATGACTTTGCCGACGGATCGGGAATGTCGACCTACAACCGCGTCGCGCCGCGCGGGGTGGTGAAATTTCTGCGATGGGTGGCGGCACAGCCATGGGGTGCGGCATGGCGTGCGACCCTGCCGATCGGGGGTCTCGACGGAACGATTGCGCAGCGATTCAAGGGCACTATCCTCGAAGGGCGCATCTTTGCCAAAACCGGCAGTCTTAACGCGACCGCGGCGCTGTCGGGCTATCTGACTGCCAAGAGCGGCCGCGAACTGACCTTTTCGATGTTCGCCAACGACGTGCCGGCGGGGATGCGCGCGCAGCCGACGATCGAAGCCGCACTGATCGCGATTGCCGACGCAAATTGATCAACGCATGACGGAGCAACACCGATGACCGAAGCCGTAATCGTTTCGACCGCGCGAACACCGATCGGCAAGGCCTATCGCGGGACGCTTGCCGATACGCATGGCAGCGATCTGGCAGCGCATGCCATCACTGCCGCTTTGGCGCGAGCTGGCGTCGACAGTGCCGAAGTCGCCGATGTGATGCTGGGGTCAGCGCATCCCGAAGGAGCGACTGGCAACAACATCGCGCGCGTCGCGGCATTGCGCGCGGGCCTGCCAGTGAGTGTTCCAGGCATGACGCTCGACCGCAAATGCGCCTCCGGTCTTTCGACGATCGCGCTTGCGGCACAACGGATCATGGCGGGCGAAGACGGGATCTATGTGGCCGGTGGGCTTGATTCGGTATCGCTGGTCCTGCCGAACAAAAATCTGACCAATTATCATTCGGCATGGGTCGAGGCCGAGCGGGCCGACCTGATGCTGCCGATGATCGACACTGCCGAAAATGTTGCCAGCCGTTATGGCATCAGTCGCGAGGCGCAGGATCGTTACGGCGTCCAGTCGCAGGCGCGAATCCTGTCGGCGTTCGAGAGCGGAAGACTGGCCGATGAGGTCGTGCCGATCACCGTGACGAAGCACAGCCGCGCAAAAGACGGCACGATCATCGGCAGCGAAACCGTCACGCTCGACCGCGACGAAGGGATGCGTGCGGGCACGACATTCGAAGGAATTTCCGCATTGAAGCCGGTCCGCGACGGCGGGACGATTACGGCGGGCAATGCCAGCCAGCTTTCCGATGGCGCCAGTGTGTGCGTGGTGATGAGCGCGACCGAAGCAGCACGCCGCAATCTGACGCCGATGGGCATATTCCGCGGTTTTGCGGTCGCCGGCTGCGAACCTGACGAAATGGGCATTGGCCCGGTTTTTGCCGTGCCCAAATTGCTGCAGCGTCACGGGCTGAGCGTCGATGCGATCGATTTGTGGGAACTGAACGAAGCTTTTTCCGTGCAAGTGCTGTACTGCCGCGACCGGATCGGCATCGACAACGACAAGCTCAACGTCGACGGCGGCGCAATTGCGATCGGGCATCCGTTCGGGATGAGCGGATCGCGTCTGACCGGCCATGCCCTGATCGAAGGCAAACGCCGCGGTGCCCGGCACGTGGTCGTAACGATGTGCGTTGGCGGCGGCATGGGCGCGGCCGGGCTTTTCGAAGTCTGCTGACGCACCGGTCGGGTTCGTGTGAGGCCGTTGCGCAAACGACCGACGATGGCGGAGAGGCAGGGATTCGAACCCTGGGTACCCTCACGGGCACGCCGCATTTCGAGTGCGGTGCTTTCGACCACTCAGCCACCTCTCCGCAGAGGTCGGAGCCGTTGGATAACGGTCCGCTTGATGTCGAGCGAGCGCGCTTAGCGAAGGCAAAGCGGCTTGCCAAGCCACTGACCAACCCGGCGCCCAGCCCGTCAGCTGTTCAAGAGGCACAACACGGGCGTGCATCGGCGACTTGTGTTGCGAACAATAAGCCTTAGATTGAGGAAATGCACACGCACAACGCCATTCCAAAAGACGCCAAACTCCCGCCGGTATCGCATGCGCGCTTCGACATCGGTGATGTCGTGCGTCACCGGCATTTCGATTTTCGCGGCGTCATTTTCGATGTCGATCCGATTTTCGCCAACAGCGACGAATGGTATGAATCGATTCCGGAATCGATCCGTCCGTCAAAAGATCAGCCTTTTTATCACTTGCTCGCCGAAAATGCCGATAGCAATTATGTCGCTTATGTAAGCCAGCAGAATCTGATCGTCGACGACAGCGATGAACCGGTCGATCATCCGGCAATTGCGGGCATTTTCGATGCTTTCGAGGGAACACGGTATAAGCTGAAAGCAGGCCACCGGCACTAACGCCATGATCCTGCACGGTTACTACCGTTCGTCGGCCTCGTTCCGGGTCCGTATCGCGCTCAATCTTAAGGGGCTTTCATACCGCGACACAGCGTGGCATTTGCGTAACGGCAGCCATCTGAGCGAAGCATTCGGCGCGATAAATCCGGCCAAGCTCATCCCCGTTCTCGATGATGGCGGCGTGCTGTTGACGCAGTCGATGGCAATCATCGAATATCTCGACGAGTGCTTTCCCGAACCGCCATTGCTGCCGCCGGTTGCGGCCGACCGTGCGCATGTTCGCGCGCTTGCGCAGAGCATCGGCTGCGACATTCACCCGATCGATAATCTGCGCGTTCTGAAATATCTGCGCGCGCATTTCGGCGCTGGAGAGGCTGCTGTCGGAACATGGTATAATCACTGGATCGCAACCGGCTTCGACGCGTTGGAGGCTGTGCTAGCGAACGATCCGCGGACGGGCGTATATTGTTTCGGCGATACGCCGGGCCTCGCCGATATTTTGCTCGTTCCGCAAGTGGTCAATGCCGCAAACTATAAACTCGACATGACGCCTTATCCGACGATCAGCCGAATTTTCGATGCCTGCATGGCATTGCCTGCGTTCGAAAATGCGCATCCGCGGCATCAGGCCGACGCCGAATAGTTGCCGTATTGCGGAAATCCTGTAACGAACGCGGCATGACTGACACTCCCCCCGACCGCATTGCTGCGCACCCCCGCTCTCCGTTCCACAATGCCGAAGCGCTCGAACGGGGGATCGGGGTCCGGTTCAAGGGCATCGAGCGGACCGATGTCGACGAATATTGCGTTTCCGAGGGCTGGATCCGCGTCGCACTCGGCAAAAAAGTCGATCGCAAGGGCGCACCCCTGACGCTCAAGCTCAACGGTCCGGTCGAAATCTGGTATAAGGACGAAGCGAAAGCCGAAGACGCCGTCGTCGCCGTCGAAGACAAATCAGCGTCCGGCGATTAACGCGCGCGGGCGGCCTCGATCGCGGCAAGCTGAAGAATGTCAGGGCTGATCAAAGCATTATGGGCATATTGGACGCGCGTCTGTGATACCGGCGCTGCTTCGGGATAGATGAATCCAGCAACCGGATTGATGCGCAGGCCCATGTCGCCGATTGGCCCGAACCAGACTTTGACTGCGCTCCAGTCGCCCGCTTCGGACACATCGATAGCGCGAACGCCGCGTTCGATCTGTCCGCCGCGTGACCAGTTGGCATGGTCGAGCAGGACTTCGCGTGGCGAGACGATCCGGCTTACCACGGCAACATGACCCATCGGCATTGCGCGGCTGGCCCGAAAAGCCATGACCGCTCCCTCTTTTGGTGCGGTGCCGCGTGTGTACCGGCCATCGGCCTGGTTCCACCATGTGTTGGCATTGCCGCGGATTTCGACACCGGTGACCGCGCGCGCATAGCCGACGCACTGCCAATATTGCGCATGAGCCGGTGCCGAAATGCCGATCGCCAGCGCCGCTGCGACAAACCCGAAACATGTTGCAAATACGCGCATCGACGACCCCGATTCACCCGAAACCAAGCCGTGGAGCGCGAATGGTTAAGAGGGAATAGACACCGACGTCGACTCGCGACGAGCCGCGCGCATGGCGGGGTGAAACGACCGGCGGCGCGAAAGTCGCCCAATTATTGTTCGCGCAGCACTCGCTTGGCCGGTGGTCAGAATCGCCGGAACACGGCACCCGCACCCCACCCGAAACCTACAGACAGCGCGACGGCAAGCAAGCCATAGACGAACGGATATTTGACGGCGGCGTTGGCGACGAAGCGTTCGAAGCCCGATTTGCGGATGTCGATGTCACGCGTTGCCGCAGCGACGACTTTGCCATCGCGGATCAGGAAGGTTTCGGCTGTGTAACGCCCCACCGGCACGCGCGCGGGAATGCGCAGCCGGGCGCGGTAAAGGACGCCGCGCGTGATTTCGACTGCACCCGGCTGATCGACGAACAATTGCCCGCGTTCTCGCAGATCGACAAAGCCGGTTTCGAAGCGCTGTGCCTCGGTCGGGCTGCTTCCGCTTGCGGGCGACAGATGGATGTTGCCGAGGCCCAGTTCATAAATCGCTGCGGTGCGTTCATCGACAACCTTGTCGAGTGGCCGTGACGATGAAATCGCGTAAAACGTCGGCGCGGAACGAAAGCGCGCACTGTCGACATTGGCCCAGATCAGCCCGCCCAGTTTGCGTTTTTCGCGCACGAGGATCGATTGCGGCGGTCCTTTCAGCACAACCGCGACATCGGTCCGCCCGTCAGGCACGCGCCCGCCCGGATAGATGATCGCGCCGAACAGCAGCAATTCGGCGCCGGTAAACGAATAGGCGATATCGACTTCGCGTTGTGACACGTCGGGGACAAGCAAGGGCTCTTCGGCCGCCGTCAGCATCAGCAGCAAAGGCAGCGCCAGCAGCGGCTTCATACGAACTGCACCGTATAAATCTCGTCGGGGACCCAGCCAAGGCCAAGCGCCATGCGGATCGCAACGCCGATGACGATCGCTGCAAGGAACAAGCGGAGATAATCAGGCGCGAACCGGTTTGCCAGCCGTGTGCCGACCTGCGCGCCGATCACACTGCCGAGCAGGAGCAATGCAGCAAGGACGATATCGACTGCTTGTGTCGTAAGCGCGTGGACCATCGTCGTCGCCGCAGTCACGAACAGAATCTGGAACAGCGAGGTGCCGACGACAACGCGGGTTGCCATGCCGAGCAGATACAGCATGGCCGGCACCATGATGAACCCGCCGCCGACGCCGAGCAGCACAGTTAAAATACCCGTCACGAAGCCGAGCAACAGCGGCGCCAGCGGTGAGATGTAAAGGCCCGACGCATAAAATCGCCACCGTATCGGCAGGGACGCGACCAGCGGATGATGGCGGCGCTTTCCCGGTGGCAGCGTTTCGCCGCGCAGTTTTGCCCGGACACTTGCCCACGCCTCGCGCATCATCAGCGTCCCGATGCTGCCGAGAAGCACGACATACAGGATCAGGATGATCGTATCGATCTGTCCCCATAAGGTCAGTATGTTGAACAGGCCCGCACCCGCAATCGCGCCGAGAATGCCACCCGCGACCAGCACTGCTCCCATCTGGATATCGACACCGCCGCGGCGGTAATGCGCGATGGCACCCGATACGCTTGCGCCGGTAACCTGCGTTGCGGCCGATGCCGCGGCAACGGTCGGCGGGATACCATAAAAGATCAGCAGCGGGGTCGTGAGAAAACCACCGCCAACGCCGAACATGCCCGACAATATGCCGACGCCACCGCCCAGCAGGATGATGACCAGCGCGTTAACCGACAGGTTCGCGATGGGGAGATAAATATCCATATCTTGACATCATGCCTAGCCGCCCGTGCCTCGGCGTGCACCCCTTAAAAGTCGAAACCGACTGTTACTGCGGGACCCGATGCGGGGGCAGCGTCGCCCGCCACACGCTGTCGCCATTCGGCAGTGATCCGCACGGCATTCGCGGCAACCGGAACCCGCGCGACAATTTGCGGACCGATGTCGATGCGCGCAGCGCCCGGCTGTGCGCCACCCCATAGCCCTGCACCGACGGCAAGGCTTGCCCTGGTCGTTGACAGCACATCGCGTTCGACCCGTGCAGCGCCATCGAGGAATGCCGCCGGACGGTTGATGCCGACAATGCCGCTTTGTGCATAGCCATCGAATTTGAGGCCGCGGCCGAGGATAACGTCGGACACACCACCATAAGCAAAGATTGACGGGGCATTGCGGCCTGCGCTGTCGAGCGCAAAGCGTTGTTCGGCGATCAGGCCGGCATATCGTCCGCGCAATGCCACGCCGATTGCGGCTTCGCGGCCGGTGCGCTGGCCAAGCGGAGCACTGACGCGCGCTGTGATCGCATATGCTTTGCCACCGGGCGTGTAGAACAGGCGCACGCCGGCCTGGCCGCCGCCCAATTGCCCACCGCTGGCCAGCCCGGCAACCGCTGGCGATCGGGCGTCGTTGCCGCGCATCAGGGCCCATGCCGACCCCGACCAGCGTTTTACGACCGGACCAACGGGCGGGCCCGGGATGATCGACATATCGACGTCGGACGTGCGTTTCGGGATGCTTCGCGGCGCGCGATCGGGCTCTGTGATCGCTTCCGCCGGGTCGATTGCGGGCATGACCGGCGAGGCGGCCGCGCGCATTATAGCGACGCCCGTTGTCGAGGGTGATTGGCTGCGCGCGTTGCTCGTTTCTATTGCTGGCGACGGGCTCGAAAGCTGTGCGATGGTGGCGCCGAGGGGCGCCGTGACCGTCGGTGCTTTCGCCATCGGCACGCCGATACGGTCCGGGGGTTCGACAGTGACTGCTGCTACGGGCCAATATGCCGCGACGCGCGCGATCGTCCAGCCGCCGAGGATGACGCCGATCGCGCGCAATGGTCGGCTTGCCGATTTCATTTGGCCCGTTTCACCCCGACAAGATCATTCGGCGGGCATGACATCGGGAAAAGCGTGGTGCGTCTTGTCCCAGCGGACAATGCCGTCGTGCCGCATCCTGAGGTAGAGCAAGACCGCGCGCCGCGCCGCCATGATTGCGATCACATTGCCGATGACCGCACGCGGGATTGCGCGCACGCCCTCGCGCCAGCCATAGCTTTGCGTCACGAACAGGCACCGGACGAGCAGCCGCCACAACAGAATCGCGCCACTGATCGACAGCATCGTGGCAAGCAGGGGATCCACTTCGAACCGCCGCGTGCCGAACAGTGCGTGCGCGACCCATAAACCCGCAGTCAACACCAGCGCGGCATAAGCCGCCACCAGCACGATTGCACCGATGAGCGCGCGGCGATCGTGGAGCCGCATCCAGATTTCGGGCCAGCCGCCCTGCCACCCCAGCCGATCCCAGCCCGCAAGCGCAATGCCTGTGATCCAGCGCGATTTCTGACGCACTGCCGCTTCGAGCGTTGCCGGAAAATGCGCACGGATGCCGACCATCGATTGCCGGCCGTAACCGGGCAATCGAACGAACGCAGCGCGACCGCCGAACGCCGTGAGCTTGAGCCCGATCTCATAATCTTCGGTGAGGCTGTCGCGATCGAACGGGGAACCGTCTCGTTCGGCGGCAACGCGTCCGAGCAGGGCGCGCGAGAACGCACAGCCAACACCCGCCGCGGGGATTGCCGCGCCCAGCGCTTCGCGCACGACAAGTGTTTTGGCGTGCGCTTCGGCGAATTCGTCGGTGTAGTGCCCGCCGATCCAGCGCGACCGCATATCGACGAGCGGCAGAACGGGAAGCTGGACGAGATCGAAGCGTTCGATCAGTGTGTCGAACACGCGCAGCTCGGCCGAATGGACGATGTCTTCGGCATCGTGGAGGACGATTGCCTTGGCGCAAAAGCCACTGGCGCGTTCGTCGGCACAAAGTGCTTGCCACAAGGTGTTCAGGCAATCGGCTTTTGTCGTTGGGCCCGACCGGTCCCCAATGACAAGGCGCATGCGAGACGACCCGACGCGCCGGACCGCGGCAATCGTGGCCGGGTCGTTTGGATAGCAGCCGACGTAGATGCAATAATCGTGATGATCGAATGTCGCGAGCGCGTGGCTGATCATGCGTTCGATTACGTCGGCTTCGTCCCACGCCGCGACAAACACGACAAGGCGGCCGGGACGCTGCGGCGCTACGAGCGATTGCGCGTCGACGCGCGCATGGCGGCGGTAAATGGTCGCGCCGCGCCAGACCCGACGAACGAGCCAGATCGCATCGATCAGCAGATCATCGATTCCGCCGATCAGAAAGCCCACAACGGCAAACAGCGTCAGTTCGTGCGCCGCAAAAACCAGCCACCCATCCAAGATTTTTGCCCCGCGCCCCAATCGCAAGGACCAGGTTCATTGTGCCGACCGCATGAGTCAACCGATTCGGGATATTGTCCCGGCACGGTCCGCGCATGTCGGGTCGATCGTCAGCGAAATCGCGCCGCCATTCAGACGCTCAAGCTGCGCGATCCAGTCGCTATTTTGGTGAAGGATAGCGATGATCGGTGCAGACGCCGTGATCACGCTGCTGCCGATAATCGCAGACCGCGCGCACTGACGCATGAGCGCACGCGCCGCAGCGGCCACCGGATCGTTCTGAATTATTTCGAGCAATGACGCCCGGATGCGCGGGCGGATGATCTGAACAAAGCCGAAGCCATTGACTGCGGTTCGCTCGAACGGCGGGGGCAGGTCCGCATCGATGATTGCAGCGATCGCCGCGCGTTCGGCTTTTCCAGCGACCGTCGGCAAGTCGATGCCGATATTGCCGGCAATGCCCATGCGCCGGATCGCGCGTGCCGCAGCGGCTGCCCCGGCGAGCGC